>NZ_JAKRLB010000022.1:0-43535 GCF_022664405.1 Micrococcus luteus
GCTCGGCGTGAGGCCCTGGCGGTGTGGGTGAACCACTACAACTACCATCGGCCTCATACCTCCTGCGGGGACGCCCCTCCGGCCTCGTTGGCCCCGGCCCGAGTCAACAACGTCATGACCTCTTACACCTAGGATGGTCGCACCCCGCCCGCCGCCCGTCAGGAGGCACTCCCCCGTGGACCCGTTCTGGATCGCGCTCGCTCTCACGACGTTCGCCGGGCTGGCCACGGTGCTGGGCGGCGTCCTGGCGATCGTCGGACGCGAGCCCTCGGGCCGCGGGCTGGGGGCCGCCCTCGGCCTCGCCGCGGGCGTCATGCTCGCGGTCTCCTTCCTGGAGATGCTGCCGGCCTCCGTCGAGGGGCTGGGCGGGGCGGTCGGCCCCGCGGCGACCGCCGTCGCGGTGGCCGCCCTGACCCTCGGCGCAGGCGCCTACGTGCTGCTCGAGCGCGCCGTCCCCGACCCCGTCTCGGAGATGCCGGACGACGTCGACGACCAGGCCGGCCTGGACCGGCGGCGGATGCTGCGCCTGGGCACGGTGACGGCCCTGGCGATCGGCCTGCACAATCTGCCGGAGGGCTTCGTCACCTTCGCCGGCGCTCTGCAGGATCCGTCGGTGGGCCTCGCGCTGGCCGTCGCGATGGCCGTGCACAACGTGCCGGAGGGCGTGGCCGTGGCCGTGCCCGTGCGGCAGGCCACCGGGTCGCGGCGCAAGGCCTTCGCGTGGGCCGCGTTCACGGGGATCGCGGAGCCGCTGGGCGCGCTGATCGGCTGGCTGCTGCTGGCCCCGTTCCTCACGCCCGCGCTCGTGGCCGCCGTCTTCGCGGCCGTGGCGGGCGTGATGGTGACCGTGAGCCTCGACGCGCTGCTGCCCGCCGCCCGGGCGGCCGGGGGCCGCGCCGCGGCGCTGGGCGGCGTGCTGCTGGGCGTGGCCGCGATGGCCCTCTCACTGGACCTGCTCTCCTGAGCGCCGGGGGGCCGGTCAGTTCACGAGGGCCGGCTGCAGGACCGCCTCGGCCTCGCGCACCTCGCCGTCGGCGGTGCGCCACTGGACGGTGATCCGGTCCCCCACGTTGTGGTCGTTGACCAGGCGGGACATCCGGGAGGCGTTGTCGCCGACGGGCCGCCCCTCGATCTCGAGGATGACATCGCCCTCGACCAGGCCGATCTGCTCGGCCGCCGAGCCCGCGTCCACCTGCATGACCACGACGCCGACGTCGGGATCCGCGCCGACCATGATGCCCAGGGCGCCGTCCGCGCCGATGCTCACGGTGTCCGTCTCCTCGCCCGAGAGGACCTGATCCACCACGTCGAAGGCCACCTCCAGCGGGATCGCGAAGCCGTCCACCTCGTCTGCGGTGGTCCCGTCGCTGGCCGCCACGGTCACGCCGACCACCTGGCCGGCGTCGTCCACCACCGGGCCGCCGGAGTAGCCGGGCACGACGTCCGCGTCCGTCTGGATCAGGCCGGACAGGCGCGCGTACTGATCGGTGCCCTCGGCCGCGGCCATGATCGAGCGGTCCGTGCCGAGCACGGTGCCGCGCACGGCCGTCAGATAGCCCTGGCCCCCGCCGTTGCCGACGGCGGCCACCTGGTCCCCGCGCCGCATCGGGTCCAGCGAGACGCTGGCCACCGGCAGGTCTGAGACGCCCTCGACGTCGAGCACCGCGATGTCGTGCTCGGCATCGCGCCCGAGCACCGTGGCCGTGTGCCGCGCGCCGGTGTCCGCGACCACCACGTGCACCTCAGAGGAGTCCTCGACCACGTGGTAGTTGGTCACCGCCAGCCCGTCCGGGGAGAGCACCATGCCGGTCCCCGTGCCGGTGCGGGCGCCGAGGGCGGTCTCCACGAGGAGGATGCCCGGGGCGTCCGCGACCGGCTGGCCCGGGTCCAGGGACGAGCCGTCGTGGGCCGATGCGGACCAGTCCACCGTCACGCCGTCGTGGATGTGGGTCAGGCCCGCCGCGAGCGCGCCCGCCTCCCGGGCGGGGGCCTCGGCGGCGGGCACGGTCGGGGTGGAGTCCGCGGCGACGTCGACCATCCGGCCGGCGAGGAGCGCGGTGAGGCCCCCGGCCAGGACCAGCGCCCCGAGTACGCCGAACAGCGCGATGACAAACGCCAGGGGCGAGCGTCGTGCGCGCGGCGGCCAGCCCGGCGGCGTCACGCTCAGCCCCGGGCGGCCGCCAAGGCGGCCTCGTAGTCCGGCTCCTCGGAGATCTCGGGGACGAGCTGGGCATGACGGACCACGCCGTCGGCATCGACCACGACGACGGCGCGGGCCAGCAGGCCCTCGAGCGGACCGTCGGTCATGCGCACGCCGTAGTCGTCGCCGAACGACGAGCGGAACACAGAGCCGCTGCGGACGTGGTCGATGCCCTCGACCGAGCAGAAGCGCGCGGCGGCGAACGGCAGGTCCGCGGACACGGCCACGACGGTGGTGTCCCCGAGGTCCGCGACGCGGGAGTCGAACTCGCGGACGGAGGCGGCGCACACGCCGGTGTCCAGGGACGGGAAGATGTTCAGGATCACGCGACGGCCGCGCAGCTCCCGCAGGGTCACCGGGGACAGGTCCGCCCCGGTGAGGGTGAAGTCGGGGGCGGGGGCACCCACCTGGGGCAGCCCACCGACGGTGTGGACGGGGGTGCTCTTCATGTGGGTCGTCGCCATGGGGACAGCCTAGGATGGGCGCGGCCGGACGGGAGCGCCCCGCGCCCTGCTCGGCGGACGGCGAACACGGAGGGACCGACCATGACCGAGCCCATGACGTCCAACGTCACCGACACGGCGCTGCTGTTCGAGGGCGGGGGGATGCGCGCCGCGCTCACCTCGGCCGTGGTGGCGGAGCTGCTGCGCGAGCGGATCCACGTGGACTTCGTGGCCGGCATCTCGGCGGGCTCGTCCAACGCCGTGAACTACCTGTCCCGCGACCCGGCCCGTGCGCGGCGCTCGTTCGTGGACTTCGCCGACGATCCTCGGTTCGGCAACTGGCTGAGCTTCCTGCGCGGCAAGGGCCTCTTCAACGCCGAGTACATCTATGAGCACGCCGGCCTGCCCGAGGCGGACCTGCCCTACGACTTCGCCGCGTTCCGCGCGAACCCCGCCCGGCTCGTCCTGGGCGGGTTCGACGCCGCGAGCGGCGAGACCCGCTGGTGGGACCGCTCCGACATGACCACCCTGACCGACCTGATGGTCCGCGTCCGCGCGTCGTCCACGATGCCGGTCCTCATGCCCCCGGTGCATGCCGAGGGCACCGTGTTCGTGGACGGCGCCCTCGGCGTGGACGGCGGGATCCCCCTGACCGCGGCGGAGGACGCGGGGTTCAAGAAGGTCCTCGTGGTCCTGACCCGGGAGCGCGGGTACGTGAAACGGCCCGAACGGTTCCCCTCGTTCTACCAGCGCACCTTCCGGCGCTACCCCGCCGTCGCGGACGCCCTGCTCACGCGCTGGCGCCGGTACAACGCGACCCGCGAGCGCCTGTTCGAGATGGAGCGGCAGGGACGGGCCTATCTGTTCGCGCCCGAGACCATGCCCATCGCCAACGGCGAGCGGTCCGTGGCCAAGCTGGCCGCCGCCCACGAGCTCGGCCTGGACCAGGTGCGCCGCGAGATGCCGGCGATCCGCGCGTTCCTGGGGCTGCCGGCGTCCCGTTGAGCCGCGCCTGATCCGATCGGCGGGTCAGGCCTCGGCGCGGGCGGCCGAGTCCGGCAGGCCGAACACCGAGTCGAACGCGTAGGCGTACACCGCGGCGTAGACGAGGAAGAACACGAGCAGGCCGGCCTCGATGAGGAACGCCTCCCCCAGCCCGACGCCGAGGATCAGCGCCACCGCGGGCACGAGGAACACGATCAGCCCGCCCTCGAAGCCGACGGCGTGGGCCACGCGCACCCACCAGGGCCGGCCCGTGATCCCGAGGCGGCGTTCGAGGGTCTCGAACACCGAGTTGAACACGATGTTCCACAGCAGGGCCACGGTCGAGGACACGACCGCCACGGCGAGCGAGGGCCCACCGCCGTTGCCGAGCGCCGCCAGGATCACGGTGGTGAAGAGGATGGCGAGCAGCTCGAAGACCACCGCGTAGACCACGCGGCGCAGCAGGGGCGTCCGGAACACGCGGCGGCGCACGAGGGCGTCCCGGCCCCCCGGGCCCCGCGGCACGTCGAAGGGCGGCGTCGACGCGGGGTCGACGCCCGGGCGGGCGCGGCGGGTCTCGGACACGGCGCCCAGCCTAGGGCCGGGGCCGCGGGGCGCCGAATCCGGCGGAACCGGCCGCCCGCCGTCGTCGTGCCTCGGCCACGGGGCGGGCGCGCCTTCACCGCGCCCCGGCCGCCTGCCTAGAGTTCGAGGCATGAAGCTCACCGATGACCTGCTGCAGAAGTTCAACGACCAGATCACCCTCGAGTTCGAGGCGTCCATGGTCTACCGCCAGCTCGCGATCGCCGCCGACGACCTGGACCTGTCCGGGATGGCCTCGTGGCTGCGGCACCAGGCGGACGAGGAGATCGTCCACGCGAACAAGTTCATCGACCACGTCGCCGACCGGGACAGCTTCCCGACGATCGGCGCCATCCCGGCCCCGCCCGTGCAGGCCGGCCTGTCGGCCCTGGAGATCTTCCGGGCCGCGCTCGCGCACGAGCAGAAGGTCTCCGAGGCGATCCGCGAGCTGTACCGGGCCACCGAGTCCGCGGGCGACCTCAACTCGCGCCCGCTGCTGAACTGGTTCCTGGACGAGCAGATCGAGGAGGAGGCCACCGTCTCCGAGATCGTGGGCCAGCTCGAGCTCGTCGGCGACGACGGCTCGGGCCTGCTCCGCATCGACGGCCGCCTGGGCTCCCGTCCTGTGGAGACCACCGAGAACGACGCCTGAGCCCACCGGCGGCCTCGTCGGCCGCGCGCGCACCGGCCCGGTCCCCCACGGGGCCGGGCCGGTGCGTGTCCGTCCTCGCCGCTATGCTCAACCTGCGCCCTGCCCGCGCACCGGCGCGCCCGTCGGACCCACCCCAGGAGGAACCATGGTCGGACTCGTAGCCCTGCTCGACGACGTCGCCGCCCTCGCCCGCCTCGCCGCCGCGAGCGTGGACGACGTGGCCGCAGGGGCGGGACGCGCCGCGGCCAAGGCGGCGGGTGTGGTGGTCGACGACGCCGCGGTGACCCCGCAGTACATGGCCGGCGCAGCCGCGGCCCGCGAGCTGCCGATGATCTGGCGGATCACCAAGGGCTCCCTGCGCAACAAGCTCGTGTTCATCCTGCCCGCCCTGCTGCTGCTCGACTGGCTCGCCCCCTGGATCCTGCCGTGGCTGCTGCTGGCCGGCGGCACCTACCTGTCCTATGAGGGCGCGCACAAGGTGTGGGGCAAGCTCACCGGCCACGGGCATGCCGACGACGAGGAGCCCGCCGTCGAGCGGGGTCCGGAGGCCGAGGACACCGTGGTGCGCGGGGCCATCACCACGGACTTCATCCTGTCCCTGGAGATCATGGTCATCTCCATGAACGAGGTGGCCGACCTGGGCTTCTGGATGCAGGCGGCGGTCCTGGCGGTGGTGGCCGTCCTCATCACCGTGGGCGTGTATGGGGCCGTGGGGCTGATCGTGAAGATGGACGACGTCGGCCTGCACCTGCACCAGAACGCCTCGACCTCCGGCGGCCGCTCGTTCGGCGCCGGGCTGGTCAAGGCCATGCCGCACGTGCTGCGCGTGGTGACCGTCATCGGCACCGTGGCGATGCTCTGGGTG
Organism: Micrococcus luteus; assembly: GCF_022664405.1. NCBI lineage: Bacteria > Bacillati > Actinomycetota > Actinomycetes > Micrococcales > Micrococcaceae > Micrococcus > Micrococcus luteus. The sequence continues at coordinate 5,727 of NZ_JAKRLB010000022.1, forward strand.
GGCGGCCACATCGCCCTCGTGGAGCTGGACGCACTGGGCGTGCCGTGGCCCTACGCCGTGCAGCACGGGATCGTCGAGCCCGTCACACACGCCGCCGGCGCGTTCCTCGGCTGGCTCACGGAGACTGCGACGTCGGCTGTGTGGGGCCTGCTCTGGGGCTCGGTCGCGCTCGGGGTGGTCCTGCTCGTCGGACGCCTGCGCGGGAAGAAGGCCGCGCCCGCCCACTGATGCGGCGGCTGACGGGTCTACTCCCACCCGCGCCCGACGCCGAGGCCCGCAGACGCGCCGCTACGCACGGAACGTAGCGGCGCGTCTGCGGGCCTCGGCGCTGTCTCCGTCTCCCGACGGGCCCCGTCAGTCGGCGGTGAGGAAGGTGCGCACCGCGGAGACGAAGGCCTCGGGCTGGTCGGCGTGCAGCCAGTGGCCGGCGTCACGGACGGTCACGCGCACGACGCGCGGGAACAGCTCCTTCATCCGCGGCACGTCCTCGTCCTGGACGTAGTCCGACTCGGCGCCGGCCAGCCACAGGACCGGATGGTCGAACACGCGCGCCGGGTCCTCGGGGACCACCGGGTCCGGGAACGAGCCGATCTCCCGCAGGTGCTCGAAGAGCATGGCCACGTTGGGCTGCCACGCGAAGTGGCCGGCCGCGCGCCGCAGGTTCTGCAGCAGGAAGCCGCGCACCCGCGCGTCGTGGACGTGCTCGGCCATGGCCGCGTCGGCCTCGGCCCGCGAGTCGTACGCGTCCAGGTCCATGCGCAGCATGGTGCCCAGCAGGTGCACGAACTCGTCCGTGGCCTGCGGTGAGAGCCGCGGGGAGATGTCCTCCACGATCAGCCGGTCCACGAGCTCCGGGTGCCGCAGGGCGAGCACCATCGCGACCTTGCCGCCCATCGAGTGGCCCAGCAGGTGGACCGGCCCGTCGGCGGCGAGACCGCCCCGCAGGTGGGCAGCCACCCGGTCCGCGATCTCGCGGTAGTCCACCCGGTCCGTCCAGGGCGAGGCGCCGTGGTCCGGCAGATCGATCAGCTCCACCGTGAAGTCGTCCCCCAGCTCCTTGGCCGGGCCGGTGAAGTTCCGGCCGCGGCCCATGAGGCCATGCAGGAACGCGACGCGGCGCGAGCCCTCCCCGATGCGGGTGGAGGCCAGGGGTGCGTCGGACAGGGCGGAGGCGGCGGTCGTGTTCACCCGACTCAGGCTAGCGCGGGACCGGACCGGCGCCTCCCCCGACTTCCAGTCATCTTGACCCTCTGAGATGGGCGGGAACAGTGTCATACTGACCAGAACAGCCCCGCCAGTCCACTCCGGGAGGTCCCATGCCCGTCGCTGAGGCCCGCGTCAGCGTCGCCGTGTCCACGGCCGTCTTCGGCGTGCGCCCGGACCCGCACGGCGTGCCCCGCCTCTGCGTCGCCCTCGTCCCGCGGATGCGCGAGCCGTTCCTGGACCGGTGGGCGCTGCCGGGCGCGTGGCTCGGCGCGGACGAGGAGCTGGCCGACGTCGCCGCACGCGTGGCCGCCGAGTGCGTGCCCGGTCCCGTCCGTCGCCTCGAGCAGCTGGCGGCGTTCGGCGCCGTGGACCGTTCCCCCACCGGACGCGTCCTCACGGTGGCCCACTGGGCGCTCAGCCCCGTCCTGGACGACGACGGCGCCGCCCCGGCGTCCCGCCCGGACCCGGACGTGGCCGGGCTGCCCATCGGGGTCCATGTGCGCTGGCACCGGGCCGACGCGCCGCCCGCGCTGGCGTTCGACCACGCCCAGATCCTGGCGGCGGCCGTGGCGCGTCTGCGCGCGGACCTGCCGCGAGCCGGCGTCGGGCACGCGCTGCTGGGGCCCTCCTTCACCCTTGCCGAGCTGCGCGCCGTGCACGAGGCCGTCCTCGGCCGCGGCCTCGACGCCGCCAACTTCCGCCGCGCCACCCTCGCCGCCGGGGCCCTCGAGGAGACCGGCGAGGTCCGCGGCGGCACCCCGCACCGCCCGCCCAAGCTCTACCGCTACCGGCCCGCCGGGCCCGGGACCGACCCCGATCCCGCCGGGCCGGACGCCCGCCGCTGACCCACCAGCCCCGACCCAGGAGTCACCCATGACCACCCCGACCGGGACCACCGCCTCGGTGGCCCGCACCCTGACCCTGATCGACAAGGACGCCGCGCGCGGCTCCTCGTGCTCCCCCGACCTGACCCGCGGCCCCTGGGCGTTCGACGCCGGCCTGCCCGCCTACGGCCCCGGCGCATCGCAGGACGACGCCGTCCCGGCCGACGCCCCCGTGCAGGGCCGCATCCCCGAGGAGTACCAGCGGGCCTCCGACGAGGAGCTCCACGCCCGGATCAGCGCGGCGCGGCAGACGCTCGGCGAACGCGTCGTCGTGCTGGGCCACTTCTACCAGCGCGACGAGGTCGTCCAGCACGGCGACTTCGTGGGCGACTCCTTCCAGCTCGCGCGGGCCTCCCAGGGCCGGCCCGAGGCGGAGGCGATCGTGTTCTGCGGCGTGCACTTCATGGCGGAGACCGCGGACCTTCTCTCCACCCCGGACCAGGCCGTCATCCTGCCCAACCTCGCCGCCGGCTGCTCCATGGCGGACATGGCCGACCTGGACTCGGTCGAGGACGCGTGGGAGCAGCTCGAGGCGGTCTACGGCACCGAGCCGGACGACGACGGGCGCGTGCCCCTGCTGCCCGTGACCTACATGAACTCCTCCGCGGCCCTCAAGGGCTTCGTCGGCGAGCGCGGCGGCATCGTGTGCACGTCCTCCAACGCCTCGGCCGTGCTGGACTGGGCGTTCGAGCGTGCCCAACGCGTCCTGTTCTTCCCGGACCAGCACCTGGGCCGGAACACGGGCCGCGCCAGGGGGATCCCACTCGAGCAGATGCCGACGTGGAACCCCCGCCTGCCGCTGGGCGGGAACTCCGAGGACGCCCTGCGGGACGCGAAGGTCCTGCTGTGGCACGGCTTCTGCTCGGTGCACCGCCGCTTCACCGTGGCGCAGATCGAGCAGGCCCGCGCCGAGCACCCGGACGTCCAGGTGATCGTGCACCCCGAGTGCCCCCTGCCCGTGGTGGAGGCCGCGGACTCCTCCGGGTCCACCGACTTCATCGTCAAGGCGATCCAGGCGGCGCCGGCCGGCTCGACCTTCGCGATCGGCACCGAGATCAACCTCGTGCAGCGCCTGGCCGCCCAGCACCCCGAGCACACGATCTTCTGCCTCGACCCCGTGATCTGCCCGTGCTCCACCATGTACCGCATCCACCCCGGCTACCTCGCGTGGGTGCTCGAGGAGCTCGTGGCCGGCCGCGTGGTCAACCGGATCACCGTGCCCGCGTCCGTCGCCGACCCGGCCCGCACCGCGCTCGAGCGGATGCTGGCCGTCGCGCCGAAGCAGTCGGCCGCGCAGTCCGCCGGGGCCGGGACGTGACCCCGGCCGACCGCGCCCCGGCGACGCCGGCCCCGCAGCCGGACGTGGAGCGGATCGTGGCCGCCGCGCTCGCCGAGGACGCGCCCTGGGGTGATGTCTCCTCGGAGGCCTTCGTCCCGGAGCAGGCCCGGATCACCGCGCGCGTGGTGGCCCGCGAGCCCGGGGTGCTCTCCGGCACGAACGCCCTCGAGGCCGCCTTCCGGCTCGTCGACCCGGCCGTGTCCGTCACCCTGCACCTGACCGACGGCGCCGACCTGTCCCCCGGCGCCGTCGTCGCCGAGGTCGCGGGCCCCGCCCGCTCGGTGCTGCGCGCCGAGCGCGTGGCGCTGAACCTCGTCCAACGGCAGTCCGGGATCGCCACGACGACGGCCGCCCACGTGGCCGCCGCGCGCGCCGGCGGCGGGCACGCGCGGGTGGTGGACACCCGCAAGACCACCCCGGGTCTGCGCGTGCTCGAACGGCAGGCGGTGCGGGACGGAGGCGGGCACAACCACCGCTTCAGCCTCTCGGATGCCGTGATGCTCAAGGACAACCACCTGGCCGCGCTGGGGTTCGGCGGTGCCGGCGACCCGGGCGAGGCCCTCACCGCGGCCCTGCGCGCCGGGATGGCCCGCCTGCCGCACACCACCCACGTGGAGGTGGAGGTCGACCGGCTCGAGCAGATCCCGGCGGTGCTCGCCGCCGGGGTCGACACGATCATGCTGGACAACTTCTCGCCGGCCGAGCTGCGGGCCGGCGTCGAGCTCGTGGCGGGCCGCGCCGTCGTCGAGGCCTCCGGCGGGGTGAGCCTCGAGACGATCGGGGCGATCGCGGCCACGGGCGTGGACGTGATCTCGGTGGGAGCACTGACCCATACCGTCCAGTCCCTGGACCTGGGCCTGGACGCCGTGGTCGAGGAGGGCTCGCCGCGCCGATGAGCACCACCCTCGACCTGGACCACGCGGCCACCGCGCCCGTCCGGCGCAGCGCGCTGGAGGCGATGTGGCCCGCCCTCACCGGCGTCTACGGCAACCCGTCCTCGGCGCACGAGGCCGGCCGGGCGGCGGCGGCCCTGCTCGAGGACGCCCGCGCGCGGGTGGCCCGCGCGATCGGCGCCCGGGCCGGGCAGGTCGTGTTCACCTCGGGCGGCACGGAGGCCGACGCGCTCGCCGTGCTCGGCACGGTGCGCGCCCGGATCCTCGCCGGACGCCCGGCGGGCCACGTGCTGACCACGGGGATCGAGCACAGCGCGGTGCGGCAGTCCTGTGACCAGCTGGCCCGGCTGCACGGCGTCGAGGTCGAGCACCTCGCGCTGGACCGTGACGGTTTGACCTCGGCGGACGACCTCGCCGCCCGCCTGCGCCCGGACACCGCGCTGGTCAGCGTGCACCTGGCCCACAACGAGGTGGGCACGGTGCAGCCGGTGGCCGAGCTGGCCGCCGTCGCCCGGGAGGCGGGCGTGCCGCTGCACGTGGACGCGGTGCAGGCCGCGGGGCAGATCCCGGTGGACGTGCGCGCCCTCGGGGCGGATCTCGTGGCGCTGTCCGGGCACAAGGTCGGCGGGCCCAAGGGGGTCGGCGCGCTGTGGGTGCGCCCGGGTCACGCCCTGGAACCGCTCGTGCCCGGTGGCGGCCAGGAGCGGGGCCGGCGGTCCGGGACGCAGAACGTGGCCGGTGCCGCCGGGTTCGCGGCGGCCTTCGAGGAGGCCGAGGCGGAGCGCACCGCGGCCGCGGACGCGTGGTCCGGGCTGCGGGACCGGTTCGCGGCGCGCGTGCTCGACGGCGTCCGGGCGCTCGTGCCCGACGCGCGGCTGACCGGCCATCCCGCGCGGCGGCTGCCGCGTCACGCCTCGTTCGTGCTGCCCGGCGTGAACGGCGAGTCGGTGCTGGAGGAGGCGGCCCGCCGGGGCGTGCTGGCCTCGGCGGGGTCCGCGTGCTCGGCCCACGACGCCGAGCCGTCCCCGGCCCTGCTCGCGCTGGGCCTCAGCGAGGACGAGGCCCGCACGGCCCTGCGCTGCACGTTCGGCCCGGACGCCGACGCCCCGCTGCTCGACGCCGCGGCGGACGCGATCGTCGACGCCGTCCGGACGGTCACCGCCCTGCGCTGAGCGGCCCCGGGCCGGTCGACCCCGATGCCGCCGGGGGCCGGCGTCGGACGTTCACCCGGGGGTCAGCCCGAGGCCACATGTCCCTCGCCTGCGTGCCCCACCCTGGCCCCGTGAAGCAGACCACCGCACCCCTGTCCCACTCCGCCTCCCGCCGTTCGGTGCTCGCCGCGGCGTCCGCCGCCGTACTCGCCCCCGCCGCCCTCGCCGGCCCCGCCGCCGCCCGTCCGGCCCGCCACACCCCCGGTGGCCTGGTCGCGTCCCGTCTGACGCTGCCGTCCGGCGTCGCCACCGGCGACGTCACCTCGAACTCGGCCGTGCTGTGGGCGCGCTCGTCCGGCCGTTCGCGCCTGCACGCCACGCTGCGCGCGGTCGACGAGGACGGGAAGGTGCTGCGCGGCCGCTTCGCCCGCGGGCTGACCCTGCGCTCCGGCTGGGTCGACGGGGCCACCGACCACACCGCGAAGATCCTCGCGGACACGCTGCCCTCCGACACCCGCTTCGAGGTGACGTACGCGTTCGAGGACGAGGCCGGCCGCCTGGGCGAGTCGGCCGTGGCCCGCTTCACGACGGCGCCCGGCGCGCGGTTCGGCCGGAAGACCTCCGCCGCCCAGTCCTTCGTGTGGACCGCGGACACCGCGGGGCAGGGCTACGGCATCAACCCGGAGATCGGCGGCATGCGCGGCTACGCGGCGATGCACGCCACGATGCCCGACTTCTTCCTGCACTCCGGCGACACGATCTACGCGGACAACCCCATCCCGGAGACCCTCGAGGTGGCCGGCGAGCCCACCTGGCGCAACCTCGTCACGGAGGAGACGTCCAAGGTCGCCGAGACGCTGAACGAGTTCCGCGGCCGCCACCGCTACAACATGATGGACGACAACCTCCGCGCCCTGTACGCGGACGTCCCCGTCATCGCCCAGTGGGACGACCACGAGACGACCAACAACTGGTGGCCGGGTGAGGTCCTCGAAGACCCGCGCTACACCCAGGTCCGTGACGTGGACACGCTGGCCGCCCGCGCCCGCCGCGCGTGGCAGGAGTACATGCCGATCGCCGACTCCACAGCCCTGCGCCGCGGCTCGGGCTTCGAGCCCGCCCGCATCTACCGCAGGATCCCCCGCGGCGCGACCCTCGACGTGTTCGCCCTGGACATGCGCACCCACAAGGGCGAGAACACCCCGGGGCTCGAGACCCACGAGACCCCGATCCTGGGCGACGAGCAGCTGCAGTGGCTCATCCGTGGGCTGCGCGCGTCGACCGCCACGTGGAAGGTCATCGCCAACGACCTGCCTCTGGGCCTGATCGTCCCCGACGGCACGGGGCAGGAGTCCCTGTCCAACGGCGACGACGGCGCCCCGCTGGGCCGCGAGCTGGAGATCGCCCGCCTCCTGAAGGCGATCAAGGACCACGGCGTGAAGAACGTCGTGTTCCTCACCGGCGACGTCCACTACTGCGCGGCGCACCACTACTCCCCCGACCGCGCGGCGTTCACCGACTTCGAGCCGTTCTGGGAGTTCGTGGCCGGCCCCATCAACGCCGGATCGTTCGGCCCGAACACGCTGGACGGCACCTTCGGCCCGCGCCTGGACTTCGAGGCGCACGGGCCGGTCATGGGCTCGCCGCGCTCCGGCGAGCACCAGTACTTCGGCCACGTCGAGATCCCCGAGGACGGCCGCGAGTTCCGGGTGCGTCTGATCAACGCCGCCGGCCGGACGGTCTACTCGCGCACGCTGACGGCGGCCTGATCCGCCGTGCCACGCGGCGGGTGACCGTCAGTCGGTGATCAGGCCCTCCTCGCGGAGCCAGTCCCACGCGACCTGGGTGGGCTCCTCGCCGTCGACGTCCACCCGGGCGTTCAGGCGCGCGGCCGTCGCGTTGTCCAGGCGCGCGGTCACGGGCGCCAGCAGGTCGGCGATCTCGGGGTGCTCGGCCAGGACCTCCTCGCGCACGATGGGGGCCGCGTTGTACTTCGGGAAGAAGCTCAGCGGGTCCTGCAGGGTCGTCAGGTCCAGCGCGGCGATCCGCCCGTCCGTGGCGTACGCCTCCCCGAAGGTGCACGACCCGTCCGCCACCGCGGCGAACACCGCCCCGATGTCCATCTGGCGCAGCCGGGATCCGGTGGGCCGTTCGATCCCGTAGGCCTCGAGCATGGGCAGGAACCCGTCGTTGCGGGCGGCGAATTCGGCGCTCACGCAGAAGGACTGGTCCTCCGTGGGGAGGTCCTTGATGTCCGCCAGGGTCTCCAGGCCGAGCTCCTCCGCCCGGTCCTGGCGCACGGAGAAGGTGTAGGTGTTGTCGAGTTCGGCCGGCGGCAGCCACACCAGGCCCTGCTGCGCGTCCTCGTCCCGGACCGCGGCCCACTGCGCCTGGGCGTCCGGGATCGGATCGGTGTGGCCCAGGTACGTGATCCAGGCCGTCCCCGTGTAGTCCCACTCGACGTCCACGACGCCTGCGACCTGGGCCTGGCGCGCACTGAGCGAACCCGGCATGTTGGTCAGATCCTCGACGTCGGCCCCCGCGGAGCGCAGCAGGATCGCGGTGATCTTGCCGAGCACGACGCCCTCGTTGAAGTTCTTGGAGCCCACCGCCACGTGGGCGCCCTCGAGGTCGATCCCGGCGACGTCGCCGGCGGGCGTGCCCGAGGGCAGGTAGCCGCCGGCGGTGCTCAGCCCGCACCCGGACAGGACCAGGGAGGCCGCCAGGCCGAGCGCGGCGAGCGCGGCACGAGCGGGGGTCCGGCCGCGGCGGCGGGACGGGGTGGTCGCGCGCGGGGTGGTCATGCGAGCCCCCTCGGCGTGGCCAGCGTCTCGACGAGGCGGCCGATCCACTCGATCATCAGGGCGAGGGCGGCCACGAGGATCGCCCCCGAGACGAGCAGCGGGAAACGGAACAGGACGATCCCGGTCTGGATGAGCAGGCCGAGGCCGCCGGCGTCGATGAACGTCGCGAACGCCCCGGTACCCACCAGCAGCACCAGGGCGGTCCGCAGACCCGCCATGATCACGGGCAGGGCCAAGGGCAGCTCCACCCGGAGCAGGGTCTGCAGCGGCGACATGCCCATGCCGCGGGCCGCCTCGACGACGGTGGGGTCGACGCCCCGCAGCCCGGCCAGCGTGTTGGCCAGCACGGGCAGGAACGCGTAGAGGGACAGGGCCAGGACGGCGACCCGGAAGCCGAACCCCCACGCCATGGCGAGCAGGACGATCACACCGATCACGGGAGCGGCCTGGCCGGCGTTGGCCAGCCCCATGGCGACGGGGGTGAACCGCCGGGCGGCGGGGCGGCTCAGCAGCACGCCGAGCGGGACGGCCGTCGCCACGACCAGAACGGTGGACACGCCGACGAGGGCCAGGTGCTCGGCGGTGAGGCGCAGGACGGTGGGCCAGGTCAGCAGCCGGGCCTCGACGTCGTCGAGGGCGGCTCCGCGCACCCAGACGGTCCACCCGATCAGCAGGGCGGCCACCAGCAGCGGCAGGCCGATCAGGAGCAGGCGGTCCTCGGCGGAGGCCGCACGCAGCCGGGCGATCACGGCCGAGCCTGCTCGTCGCCGGCGCGGGCGTGCGCGCGCAGTGTCGGATAGTCGAGCAGACCGATGACCGTGCCATCACGGACCACGGCGATCTCCTCCGCCGGGGCCGTGACCAGCACGGCGAGGGCCTCGCTGATCGGGGTGGCCGCGTCGAGCACGGGCCCGCCCGGCAGCGTGCCCGTCGGGTGCTGTGCGATCGGGCGCAGCGGCAGCGAGTCGACCGACCGCAGCCCCAGCCGCTTGAGCCCCGCCCCCGACCCCACGAAGTCGGCCACGAACTCGGTGGCCGGCCGCGCCAGGACCTCTTCGGGGGTGGCGTACTGGGCCACGTGCGCGCCGGGTTCGAGCACCAGGATCCGGTCGCCCAGGAGCACGGCCTCGTCCACGTCGTGGGTGACCATCACGATGGTCTTGCCCACCCTGGCCTGGATGTCGAGCATCTCCTTCTGCAGGCGCTGGCGGGTGAGGGGGTCCACGGCGCCGAAGGGCTCGTCCATGAGCAGCACGGGTGGATCCGCCGCGAGGCCCCGCGCCACGCCGACGCGCTGCTGCTGTCCGCCGGACAGCTCGCGCGGGAAACGGTCCCGGTAGATCGCCGGGTCCAGGCCGACCAGGTCGAGCAGCTCGTCCACGCGGTCGGCGATGCGCCGGCGGTCCCACTTGAGCAGGCGCGGCACCAGGCCGACGTTCTCGGCGACGGACAGGTGGGGCATCATCCCGCCACCCTGCACGACGTAGCCGATCTGACGGCGCAGCCGGGTGGGGTCGCGGCGTGTGATGTCCTCCCCACCGATCAGGATCCGCCCGGAGGTGGGCTCGATGAGGCGGTTGATCATCTTCAGCGAGGTGGTCTTGCCGCAGCCGGACGGGCCGACGAACACCACGGTCTCCCCCGCGGGGATGATGAGGTCCAGGGCGTCCACGGCGGGACGGTCCTGCCCCGGAAAGAGCTTCGTCAGGGACTCGAGACGGATCTCGGCCCCGGCGTCACGGTCGGTGCTCATGCGCGCAGTCCCTTCGAGATGGTGAGCCGGCCGAGCAGCACGAGCAGCCCGTCCAGGACGAGGGCGACGACGACGATGCCGAGGGTGCCCACGAGGGCGTAGTTCAACGCGTTGGCGCCGCCCAGGGAGACCAGCCCCGTGAAGATGTACGAGCCCAGTCCGGGCCCCAGGACGTAGGCCGCGACCGCGGCCACGCCCATGCCGAGCTGGCCCGCGACCCGGATGCCGGTGAGGATCACGGGCCAGGCCAGCGGGAGACGCACCCGGGTGAACAGCGCCACCGGCCCCATGCCCATCCCCCGGGCGGCCTCCAGCACCTCCGGGTCCACGCCGCGCAGACCCACGAGCGCGTTGCGGAGGATGGGCAGCAGGGCATAGAAGACCACCACCACGACGGCGGGGACGGTCCCGATGCCCACCAGGGGGATCAGGACGCCGATGAGCGCGAAGGAGGGCAGGGTCAGCCCGACGGCCGTGAAGGCGTTCGCGATCGGGGTCAGGGCCTTGATCCGCGTGGCGATCACGGCCAGCGCGATGGCGAGCACGGTGGCGATGGCCAGCGCCTGCAGCACGAGCCACCCGTGCTGCCACGCCCGGAAGAGGATGTCGGGCCAGCGTGAGGCGAGGAACTCGCTCATGCGGCCTCCACGCCGGCAGCGCGCCCCTGGGCGGCCCGGGCGTCTGCGGGGCGGGGCAGGACCGTCATCGTCGTCTCCTTCGGTCCGGGTGGGTCGGGCGTGCTCTTGCACGCTCCCCGAGACGGTGGCGCTCCCTGTGTTCTGCGCCACGACGGGGGTCGCCGGCACCGCCACGGATGGCCTACCGACCGGGCGACGGGCAGGACGGCCTGCGCTAGCGTGTCGGCCATGTCTCGCTCCCACTCCGACGCCCTCGACGCGTCCGGCACCGACTCCGGGGGCGCCGTCGCCGCGCCCCGCCGCCGCGTCGGCCTGCTGCCCCGCATCCTCCTCGCGATCGTGGCCGGCGTCCTCGTCGGCCTGGTCGCGCCGACCTGGCTCGTGCAGGCCTTCGCCACCTTCAACGGGCTGTTCTCGAACTTCCTGGGCTTCATCGTCCCGGTGCTGATCCTGGCGCTCGTCGCCCCCGCCATCGGCGACATCGGCCGGGGCGCGGGGAAGCTGCTGGCCCTGACCGGCGGCATCGCCTACGGCTCCACCCTGCTCGGCGGCTTCGGCGCCCTGCTGTTCTGCCTGCTCGTCTTCCCGCTGATCCTCACGCCCGGGTCCTTCGAGGCGATGGCCAACCCCGAGGACGCGCTGCTCGGCCCGCTGTTCGAGGTGCAGATGGACCCGCCCTTCGGCGTGATGACGGCCCTGCTGCTCGCGTTCGTGCTCGGCATCGGCCTGACGATGCTGCCGCGCGGCGCCCTCCACGAGAGCTTCGACCAGCTGCGATCGATCATCGAGCGGGTCGTCATGGGCCTGATCGTGCCGCTGCTGCCCGTCTACATCTTCGGCGTGTTCCTGAACATGACCGCCGCCGGCGAGGTCTTCGAGGTCATCACCACGTTCCTCGGCGTGATCCTGCTGGTCTTCGGCCTCACCGTGGTGCTGCTGCTCGTCCAGTACGTCGTCGCGGGCGCGATCACGGGCCGCAACCCGTTCACGGCCCTGAAGACGATGCTGCCGGCCTACGCGACGGCCCTGGGCACCTCGTCTTCGGCGGCGACCATCCCGGTGACCCTGCGCCAGACCCTGCTGCTCGGCGTGCGCCGGCCGATCGCCTCGTTCGTCGTGCCGCTGTGCGCGACGATCCACCTGGCCGGCTCCACGGTGAAGATCGTCTCGTTCTCCATCGCGGTGCTGTTCCTCTCGGGCCAGTCGATCGACGTCCCGGTGTTCGTGGGCTTCATCTTCATGCTGGGCGTCACCATGGTCGCGGCGCCCGGCGTGCCCGGCGGCGCGATCGTGGCGGCCTCGGGCCTGCTGTCCTCGATGCTCGGCTTCACCGAGCCGCAGGTCGCGCTCATGGTCGCCACGTACATCGCCATCGACTCCTTCGGCACCGCCACCAACGTGACCGGCGACGCCGCCATCGCGATGATCGTCGACAAGATCGCCGGAGACCGTCTCATCGAGGACTCCGAGGACGAGGGCCTGGAGCGCCTCGACGACGAGGAGGCCGCCACCGGCGCCGACGCCGGCTGACCCGCCCCGCACACACCACGGCCCCCTCCCTGTCAGAAGCTCCGGGAGGGGGCCGTCGTCGGGACGGGCGGTGTCAGCCGCGCAGGTCCCGCTCGGCCTCGGCGCGCACCGCGCGCCGCTGCCCCGGGGAGCGCACGACGACGTCGCTCATCTGCTCGAGCGTCTTGCCCTTGGTCTCGGGCACGAAGGCCGCCACGAAGGCCAGGGACAGCGCCGCCATGACCGCGTACAGGCCGTAGGCGAGGGTCAGGCCGATGTCCGCCAACCACGGGAACGTGGTGAAGACGGTGAAGTTCGCCGCCCACTGCGCGGCGGCGGCCACGGCGAGCGCGCCGGCGCGGATGCGGTTCGGGAACATCTCGCCCAGCAGCACCCAGACCAGCGGCCCCCAGGTGGCGCCGAAGAACACCACGAAGGCGTTCGCGGCCACCAGCGCCACCGTGGACCACGGCTGCGGCAGGGACACGGACTCGGCGCCGCCCGTCTGCGCGAAGGAGAAGGCCAGTGCCATCAGGCCGAGGCTGACCGTCATGCCGGCGGAGCCGGCGATCAGCATGGGGCGACGGCCGACGCGGTCCACCAGGGCGATCGCGATGAAGGTCACGGCGATGTTCGTGACCGAGGTGATCACGGTGACCGTGAGGGCGTCCGACTCCCCGAAGCCCACCGAACGCCACAGGGTGGTGGAGTAGTAGAAGATCACGTTGATGCCCACGGCCTGCTGGAAGACCGAGAGCAGGATGCCGATCCACACGATCGGCTGCAGGCCCGCCGCCGGTCCGCGCAGGTCCGCCAGCGACTCGCGGCGCTCCGAGTCCAGCGAGCGCCGGATGTCCTCGATCATCAGGTTCACCCGGTCCACACCGGTGAACTCGTGCAGGACCTCGGCCGCCTCGTCCGTGCGGCCGCGGGCGACCAGGTAGCGCGGGGACTCCGGCAGCTTCAGGGCGAACAGGCCGTACAGCACCGCCGGGACGGCCTCGGCCAGGAACATCCAGCGCCAGGCGTCGACGCCGAGCCAGAACGGCTGCGCCGCTCCCCCGGCCATCGTCGCGAAGAGCGCGCCCGTGAGGAGCGCGGCGAAGATGCCCAGGACGATCGCCAGCTGCTGGAGCGAGCCGAGGCGACCGCGCACATGGGCCGGGCTGACCTCCGCGATGTACGCCGGAGCGATCACGGACGCGGCGCCCACGCCCAGGCCGCCGACCATGCGCCAGACGATCAGGTCGACCACGCCGAACGCCAGACCCGAGCCGATGGCAGAGACCAGGAACAGCATCGCGGCGATCACCATCACGGGCACGCGGCCGCGGCGGTTGGCGATCGGCCCGGCGAACCAGGCGCCGAGTGCGCAGCCGATCAGCGCCGAGGAGACGGCGAAACCCGTGAGACCGGCGCCGAGGCCGAACTCCCCGGCGAGGCGTCCACGGCGCCGTTGATGACAGAGGTGTCGAAGCCGAACAGGAAACCGCCGAGCGCGGCGGCGACCGAGATGCCGACCACCTTGGCGTTGAGGCGAGACGTCGCGGCGCCGCCGGACCGGGTCGCTGTCATGGTGGGTCCTCTCTGGGTGGCGCCCGACGGCCCGCTGCGCCCGCCGTGGTCGCCGCCGTGCCGGGAGGTCTGCCGCACAGGGCTGCGGCAGACGGCGCCTCGGGTCACGGGGCAGAATGAGGGCCATGTTCGTCGTCCTGGGCCCCGCCCCCGCCTCCGTCGGCAGCCCCGGCGCCTGGTGGGCCCTGGACGGGGAAGGCGACGGCGCCTCTCCCCTGGGATCCTGCGCCGCCGGGTCCGTGGCCGGGCTCGTGGCCGGTCTGCCCGCCCGCCTGGGCGTGGACCCGAGCACGGTCCGCTGGGTGCTCGCCGACGTCGGGACGGAGTACGCCGCCTGGCTGGTGGCGGGGGTGCGGGTGGATCGGTGCTGGGACCTGGCCCTCGTCCAGCGGATCCTGCGGCACGCGGCAACGGCGCCGGGCAGCGGGGTGCGTTACACGCCCGTGGCGCAGCTCGAGGTCGCCGACCCGACGGAGCCCGAGCGCCCGGCGCGGGTGCCCGCCGGTCAGGAGTCCTTCTTCGACCTGCCGGACGAGGCCGGCCCCGCTCTGGACGTCACCGTGCTCGCGGCGGAGCTGGCCGCGCAGCGGGCGGCCGTCGAGGGCTCGGCCCACCCCCACCGGCTGCGGCTGCTCGCGGCGGCGGAGTCGCAGGGCGCACTCGTGGCCGCAGAGATCCGGGCGGCGGGTCTGCCGTGGGACCGGGGCGTGCACGAGGCGCTCCTCGCCGAGCAGCTCGGCCCCCGGCCTGCACCGGGCGAGCGTCCCGCCCGCCTGCAGGCCCTGGCCGAACGCATCGCCGACGTCCTGGGCTCCCCCGGGCTGAGCCCCGACTCGCAGCCCAGCCTGCTGCGGGCGCTGCAGACGGCAGGCGTGGCCGTGGAGTCCACGCGGCAGTGGGACCTGAAGCACTGGATCGACGCCGGCGGCGCGGAACGCGAGGCGCGGGCCGCGCTGCTCGCGCCGCTGCTGGAGTACAAGGCCCTGGCCCGGCTGTGGACGGCCAATGGCTGGCACTGGCTGGACCAGTGGATCGGCGACGACGGCCGGTTCCACGCCGCCTACCTGGTCGGCGGCGTGGTGACCGGGCGGTGGGCCGCCCACGGCGGTGGGGCCATGCAGATCCCAGCCGGGGTACGCGACGCCGTCCGCGCAGACCCCGGGTGGACGCTGACCGTGGCCGACGCCTCCCAGGTGGAGCCGCGCATCCTCGCCGCGATGGCCGCCGACGAGGCGCTGGCCCGTGCCGGGACCACGCCCGACCTGTACCGGGAGGTCGCGGAGCAGGGCCGGGCGGCCGGCACCGCGCTGGCCGACCGCGGGCGCGCGAAGATCGCCCTGCTGGGTGCGATGTACGGCTCGACGACGGGCGACTCCGCGGCGCTCATGCCGCACCTGCGCCGGCTCTACCCCCGAGCGATCGGCCTGCTCGAGCGGGCGGCCACCGTCGGCGAGGGCGGCGGCCAGGTGTCCACGTGGCTGGGCCGCTGGTCCCCCGCACCGGGGCGGAAGTGGCAGGAGTCCGTGTCCGACGTCGGCACCCAGGCCGCCGAGTCCGCGGCCCGGCGACGGCGGCGCTCCCAGGGCCGCTTCACCCGGAACTTCGTGGTGCAGGGCACCGCGGCCGAGTGGGCGCTGTGCTGGATGGGCGAGATCCGCCGTCGACTGCGGTCGGCCGGCATGCGCACGGAACTCGTGTTCTTCGTCCACGACGAGGTCGTCCTGCACGGCCCGGCCACGGAGTCCGAGGCCGTGCGGACGGTCGTGGCGGAGTCCGCGAGCGCCGCCGGCCGCCTGCTGTTCGGTCCCGCCCCCGTGGACTTCCCGCTCACCGTCTCCAGCGTGGGGTCGTACGCGGACGCGAAGTGAGCGACGGGGCGGCAGGGCGACGGTCGCGGTCATGGCCTCCGTGCGCCGCACCGGGCCGAGGACCCTCGGACCTGGCACGATGCGGGACGAGGGCCGATCCTGGAGAGCGCCCGAGACACCCTTGTGAAGGAGACCGCATGCCCGTCGCCCCGCGTCCGTCCGACGGCGCCGCGTCCTCGGTCTTCACCCCGCACCAGCAGCGCATCCTCGCGGTGCTCCTCATCCCGATCTTCATGTCCCTGCTGGCCGTGTCCAGCATCAACGTGGCCCTGCCCGCCCTGCAGCGGGGCCTGGACGCCAGCGACGCGGAGCTGCAGTGGGCCATCTCCGGCTACACCCTCGTGTTCGGCATGGTGCTCGTGCCGGCGGGCCGGGCGGGTGACCTCTTCGGCCGCCGCCGGCTGTTCCTGGTGGGCCTCGGCGTGTTCGCGCTCGGTGCGCTCCTGTCCGGCCTGGCGCCCACGGGCGTCCTGCTCGTGCTCGCGCGCTTGGTCATGGGCGTGGGCGCGGGCCTGCTCAACCCGCAGGTCACCGGCTTCATCCAGGGCGAGTTCTCCGGCGCCTCCCGCGCCCGGGCGTTCGGGGCGCTCGGCGCCGTCGTCGGGGTGTCCGTGGCGGTGGGGCCGCTGCTCAGCGGCGGGCTCATCGCGTGGCTCGGCGGCGACCTCGGCTGGCGCGCGACCTTCCTGGTGAACGTGCCGATCGCCCTCGGCGCCCTCGTCGTGGCCCGCCACTGGCTGCCACGCACCGCCCCCGAGCGGGCGCGGCGCCCGGACCTGGACCCGGTCGGCGTCGTCCTGCTGGCCGGCGCCCTCGTGGCCGTCATGCTCCCGTTCCTGGACCGTGAGCTCGGGCCGTGGCGGTTCGTGCTCGTGCCCGTCGGCATCGGCCTGGCCGCCCTCTGGACACGCTGGGAGGCCCGCTACGCCCGACGGGGCCGCGCCCCGATGGTGGACCTGCGCCTGTTCCAGACCCGCAGCTTCGCGTGCGGCGCCCTGCTGATCGCCATCTACTTCACCGGCTCGACCAGCATGTTCGTCGTGATCGCCATGTTCATGCAGAACGGGCTGGGCTACCCGGCGCTGCACGCCGCGCTCATCGGCCTGCCTTCGGCGGTCATGTCGAGCGTGATGTCCACCGTGGCCGGGCGCGTGGTGCTGCGCACGGGCCGGAAGATCGTCGTCCTCGGCATCGCGCTGGCGCTGCTCGCCGTCGTGGGCTCCATCGGGGTGGCGTGGGCCAACCGGGAGTTCGGCCTGAGTCCGTGGTGGCTGCTGCTCACCCTCGCCATCTTGGGTGCCGGGCAGGGGCTGGTGGTCTCCCCCAACCAGACCCTCAGCCTGGCCGAGGTCCCGCCGCGGCACTCCGGCACGGCCGGCGGCGTCCTGCAGACCGGCCAGCGCGTCGGCACGGCCGTCGGCACCGCCGTGATCGTGGGGGTGTTCCTGGGCGTCGCCTCCGGTGCCGACTGGGACGGGGCGTTCATGGCCGCCTTCGCGCTGGTGGCCGGGTGCATGGCCCTCGCGCTCCTCGTCGCACTCGCGGACCTGCGCGGACCACGGACGGCGGCCCCCCGTGGCTGAGCCCCGCCCCGGCGACGTGCGCGTCACCCCCGGCCCCGGCGCACCCCGCGGGCTGATCATCCCCGCGGGCGAACTCGTCGAACGCTTCTCCCACGCCTCCGGCCCGGGCGGTCAGGGCGTGAACACGGCGGACTCGCGGGTCCAGCTCAGCCTGGACCTGGCGGCCACCTCCGCCCTCGACGACGTCCAGCGCGCCCGCGTCCTCGCGCGGCTGGCGCCCCGGCTGGCCGGGACGGTCCTCACCGTCAGCGTGGCGGAGCACCGGGCCCAGTGGCGCAACCGGGTGGCCGCCCGCGAGCGGCTCGCGGCGCTGCTGCGCGAGGCCCTGGCCCCGCCGACGCCGCGGCGGGCCACGACGCCGACGCGCGGCTCCCGGCGGCGCCGCCTGGAGGCCAAACGCCGTCGCTCCGAGGTGAAGCGCACGCGCCGCCGCCCCGGCCTCGACTGAGGCCGCTCGCCCGCCGGCCGCGCGGGCTCAGACGCGGGTGTTCTGCGATTCCGGGGCCAGGGGCGCGTGGACGGGGTTGGACAGGGAGAGCACGACGGCGGCCACGCGCGGGTGTTCGAGGAGGGCGTCCTCCACGCGCTGGAGCAGGACCGCGGCCTCGCTCTCCCGCTCGTCCCCGGCCAGGTCCACGGCCCCGACGACGAAGAGCTTCTCCGGGCCGACGTACTCGAGGTGCAGGTAGCTCACGGAGAGCACCTCGGGCCGCTCCAGCAGCCAGCGCAGCACCCGGGTCCGGATCACCGGGTCGGCGACCTCGCCGACGAGGAACGCCATGTTCCGCGAGAGCAGGAAGATCGCGACGACCCCGAGCAGCACGCCCACGAGGATCGAGCCGGCGGCGTCCCACCGGGGGTCCCCGGTGAGCTGGTGCAGGGCGAGGGCGGCGGCCGCGATGGCCAGGCCGATCAGGGCCGAGGCGTCCTCCACCCACACGGCGCGCAGGGTGGGGTCCGAGGTCTGGCGCAGGAACGTGGCATCGCTGATGTGCCGCCGCTCCGCGTCGCCGCGGACGCGCCGGTGCGCGTTCAGGAACGAGATGCCCTCGAGCACGAACGCGACGGCGAGCACGATGTACGCGATCGTGTACTCCGCCTCCTCCTCGGGGGCGGACCAGGCCGTGATCCCGTGCCAGACCGAGACCGCCGAGCCCACCGCGAACAGGCCGAAGGCCGCGACCATCGACCACACGTAGGCCGCGCGCCCGTAGCCCAGCGGGTGCCGCGCGTCGGGGGCTAGGCCGGCCCGACGCTCCGCCAGCAGCAGGAAGACCTCATTGCCGGCGTCGGCCCAGGAGTGCGCGGCCTCCGCCACCATCGCGGCTGAGCCGGTGACCGCGCCCACGATCGACTTGACGACGGCGATCACCGTGTTCACGCCGAGGGCGATCAGGACGGTCAGCAGGCTCTCGCCGCCGGACTCGGCGGCGGGCGGGGCGACGGCGGGCGGGGTACGGGTCATCCCCCGAGTCTGCCCCTGCAGGCGGGTGCCGGGCCAGGCTCGCCATGTCCGGGTCCGCCGGTCCGGGAGCGCGAGAGGGGGTCCACGCGGATCGGCGTCGCCGAGCCCGTGAGGTCTCCGCGTGCGCGGCCTAGCGTGGGGCCATGACGGATTCTCCCCTGCACCTCGACCGCCCCGACGCCCCCCGCATCATCGTGCTCGGCGCGACGGGCTACGCCGGATCCCTCGTCGTGGACGCCCTCGTGGCCCAGGGCGCACGGCCCGTGCTGGCGGGCCGGAACCGGGACTCGCTCCAGCACGCGGCGAGGCGGCACGACGGGCTGGAGGTCGCCGTCGCCGACGCCGGTGACCCCGCCTCGCTGAGGGCCCTGGTCACGGAAGGCGATGTGCTGGTCTCCACGGTCGGCCCCTTCGAACGCTACGGCCGACCGGTCGCCCGCGCCGCCGCGGAGCGGGGCGCGCACTACGTGGACTCCACCGGTGAGGTCGGCTTCGTGAAGGACCTCAAGGCGGACCTGGACGCCACCGCCCGACGCACGGGCGCCACCCTGCTGCCCGCCCTCGGCTTCGACTACGCGCCGGGCATGCTCGCGGGCGGGCTCGCGCTGGCGCAGGCCGGTGGACGCGCACGGTCCCTGCAGATCGGATACTTCGCCGACGGCGAGCTGGACCCGCGCGTCGACCTCAGCCACGGGACGCGCCAGACGATGGTGGACGCCCTCACCGAGCGGACGATCACGTGGCGCGGCGGGCGGCTGGCGACGACGGGCCCGGCCAGCCGGTCGGCCGTCTTCCGGGTCGACGGGCAGGATCGCCGCGGCGTGCTGTTCGGCGGCACGGAGTCCCTGTTCCTGCCGCGGATGCAGCCCGGCCTGGATGAGGTCGAGGTCTTCAACGGCTGGTTCCCGGCCCGGCCCACGCAGATCGGCGCCGCCGCCCTCGGCGCGGTGGGGTGGCTCCCCGGCGTCGCCCGCGGCGTGCAGGCCCTGCTGCGGCCCTTGGCCGGGGACCCGGGTGGCCCCGACGCCGCAGACCGGGCCCGCACGGGCTCCCGAGTCGGGGCGATCGCGCGGGACGCGGCCGGCCGCGTCGTGGCGGACGTGCACCTGCGCGGCCCCAACGCCTACACGTTGACCGGGGACCTCATGGCCTGGGGCGCCCGTCAGCTCGCCGCAGGCCGGGCCCGCGAGGCCGGCGTCGTCAGCCCGATCCAGGCGTTCGGCCTCGACGACTTCGAGACGGCCTGCGCCGCGGTCGGCCTGGTGCGGGCATGATCCCGACGACTGACCCCGCCCGTGGCCCTCAGCGGGGGCGACGCCGCGGGCGGCTGATCCAGGCCAGATAGGCGCTGCCGCCGGTCAGGGCGGCGCCGCCGGCGGCCACCACCGGCCCGGCGAAGCGGCCGAGCCGGTCCTTGTACGCCACGAGCACGTTCGTGCCGCCGGTGATCATCGCGGCCACCACCATGGCGGCCACCACCCGGTCGCCCGTCCGCTCGAGGCGCGTCACGAGCGGCTCGAGCTCGCTCGCGCGGACGGTGACGTCGATCCCGCCGTCGTCGATGCGTTCCATCACCTTGCGGGCGTACTCCGGCAGGTCGATGCCGAGCTCGGCCGCCGCGATCGTGGCCCGGCCGATCCGGCCCGCCACCCGCCGGGGGTCGAGGTGCTCCCCCACGAGGCGCAGGGCGAACGGGTCGAGCACGCGGGTGTAGTCGAAGCCGGGGTGCAGGCGGCGGCCGATGCCGTCCACGATGATCAGCATCCGCAGCAGCTGCACGAGCTCGGGCGGCAGGGACAGCCGGTGGCGCCGCACCAGGGCGAAGATCTCCGAGATCAGCTGCGCCACGCGGATGTCCTCGAGCTCGCGCCCCTCGAGGCGGCCGACGATCCGGGCCACCTCCAGCCGGAGCCGACGGCGGTCCACCGGGCCGCGCGGCGGGGCGATGTCCAGCAGGGCCCGCACCAGCCCGTCGGTGTCCTGCCGGGCCAGCGCCATGGCCAGGCCCGCGAACCGGCGCCGGAGGGACGGGGAGATCCGCCCGACGGAGCCGAAGTCGATGAACCCGACGGTCCCGTCCGGCTCGATGAACAGGTTGCCCGGGTGCGGGTCCGCATGGAACACGCCGTGCTCGAACACCATGGCCAGCAGCACGTCGGCGGCCCGGTACGCCAGCTCCTCCCGGTCGATGCCGGCGGCGTCGAGTCCGGCCAGGTCGTCCACGCGCAGCCCGGAGAGCTCCTGCATGGTCAGCACGCGCGAGGTGGTCAGGTCCCACTCGATCCACGGGAACCGCACGCCCGGGGTGTCCCGGAAGCCGGCGGCGATCTCCTCGCAGGCCCGCGCCTCCACCACGTAGTCGAGCTCGGCGCGCAGCGAGCGGTCGAACTCGTCCACCATGGCCGGCACGTCCAGGTCGGCGAAGGTCCGTGAGGCCCGCGACCACGTGGCCGCCAGCGTCCGCAGGATCTCCAGGTCCGCCTGGACCTGCTCCACCACACCGGGCTTGCGGACCTTCACGACGACGGCGCGCCCGTCATGCAGGCGCGCGCGGTGGGCCTGACCGATGGAGGCGGTGGCCAGGGGCGCCCGGTCGAACCAGGCGAACAGGGTGTCGACGTCGGCGCCGAGGTCCTCCTCGACCGTCCGGGCGACGGCCTCGAAGGGCACCGCCGACGTGCTGTCCGTGAGGCGGGCGAACGCCGCGCAGTAGGCCTCGGGGAACACGTCCGGGCGCGCCGAGATCAGCTGCCCGAGCTTCACGAAGGTGACGCCCAGCTCCTCGAACGTGCGCACGAACAGCTCGGGGCGGGCCTCGGCGTCGATGCCCAGGTGCGGCTCCCCCTCCTCGAGGGGCAGCCACCGGGAGAGCCCGGCCTGCACGGCCGTGGCCATGAGGCCGTTGCGGGCCATGACGTGGGCGATCTCGCGGTAGCGCTGCAGGTGGAGGGCCATGACGCCCACGCTACCGACCGCGCGGAGGGACGGGCCCCGCCGCTCAGTCCGCGTACCGGAGCATGCCCGGCCGGACCCGCGCGTCGGCCCCGATCCGCATCCCGTCCGCGAGCGCGCCCGCCGCCCGCAGCTCCCGCAGCCTCGCCAGCACCCGGTCCCGCACGTCCCACGGGCTGAGGGTGTTGACGTTGATCTTGGTGGCGCCCTCGAAGCCGGCGAGCGTGGAGACGCGCCACTTGAGCATCACACGCCACGGCATCGGGTCCGCGACGCCGGGCGGGCGGGTGTGCCACTCCTCGTTGGAGGGGACGTCCGGGCCGGTGGCCGCGTGGGCGGCATGCAGCAGGTCGGAGACGGCGCGCAGCTCGGCCGCGGACTGCCGCCACGGCTGCCCCACCGGGCTCGTGGAGTAGACCTCGACCGTCGGGTACCGGTGGCCGAAGCCGGCGAACATCACGGCGTGCTCGTTCTCGGCGATCACGAGGTCGTGCGCCACAGCCACGTCCAGCGCGGCGTGGTTGAACACCTGCGGGTCCTCGCGCAGCCGGTCCAGGACGGCGGCGTTCTGCGCGCCGACCTCGTCGATGGCCACGAGCTGCTTGTGCAGGTGGTCGAAGGAGGCACCGGCGGGCTTGAGCCAGTTCTGGAACACGGAGACGTACCGCACGGCGGGCGTGGTCGCGTAGAGGTCCCGCATCGCGTCGGCGGTGAGGGCCAGGAAGGCGTGGTGCTCGTCCGGGGTGAGGGTGCCCGAGGAGGCCAGCTGGTGGTCGTCCACGGCGTCGTAGACGAAGTGCCGCCGGGCGATCACCACGTCGTGCGTGCCGCCGAAGAATGCGGCCGACGCCGCGATCAGCTCCGCCTCGGACATCGCCGCCGCCTCCTCGGCGGAGCGGCCGGAGGCGCGCAGCTTCGCGGCGACGACGGCGCGCACGTGGGCGCGGCCGGCCTCGGTGGCCAGGTACTCGTCACGGCGGCGGCGCGCGTCCGGGGGGAGTTCGTAGCCGTGGTTGAGACGCCAGTAGTCGTAGCTGAGGATCTCGAAGAGGTTGGGGACCCGGCGGAAGGCCGGGGTCGTCTCCCCGAGCCGCTCCGCGGCCGGATGCCGCAGGATCTGCCAAGCCGGGGCGCCGTCGTCGGCCCTCGTGGAGACGATGCGTGACTTCTCCGGCGGCGTCTCCAGCAGGCGGTGCTCGCAGAAGGCACAGTGCCGACCCTGCTGGGCGGGGTCGAGCGGCTGCGGGGCGGGCCGGACGAGGCCGAGCGGGCGGTGGCCGCGGCCGGGCACGGTCCAGACCTCGGTGCCGGTGAAGGGGTTGCGCTGCTTGACGGTGCCGTCCGGCAGTCGGGTGAGGGGCTCGCTCACAGACGGGTGCACGAGGCCAGGATACGAGGCGGTGCCGACCCGGTGTGCCGAGCCCTGTTCGCCGTCGTCGATCACGCAGGGCGGGCCCCGTGACCTCCGGCGTGATCATCCCCACGGCCACCCGTGACGCGGGTACGCTGATCGCTGTTCCACGTCACAGCGCTCTCGCTCGACTCGTCTCACCCGCACGGAGGCCTCACCCATGTCGTCCCGCATCCACCACCCCGGCCTCCGGTCGAAGGTGATGTCCGCCGCGGAGGCGGCGGCGTTCATCCAGCACGGCACCACCGTGGGCATGAGCGGGTTCACGGGGTCCGGCTACCCGAAGGCTGTGCCGATGGCGCTGGCCGAGCGGGCGAAGGCGCTGCACGCGCGCGGCGAGGAGTTCCGCATCAACCTCCACACGGGGGCGTCCACCTCCGCGGAGATGGACGGCGCGCTGGCCGAGGCGGACGCCGTCGCGCTGCGCACCCCGTTCCAGTCGGACCCGACGATGCGCGCCAAGATCAACGCTGGCGCGATCGAGTACATCGACACGCACCTGTCCCACCTGGCGCAGGCCGTGTGGAACGGCTTCTACGGGCCCATGACCACGGCGGTGATCGAGGTGTCCGGGATCCGCGAGGACGGCCGTCTCGTCCCCAGCTCCTCCGTGGGCAACAACAAGTCCTGGATCGACCTGGCGGATCAGGTGATCCTCGAGGTCAACTCGTGGCAGAGCGAGGACCTCGAGGGTCTGCATGACGTCTACTACGGCACCGCGCTGCCCCCGCACCGCTCGCCGATCATGCTCACCCACCCCGCAGACCGCATCGGTGAGACGTACCTGCGGTGCGATCCGGCCAAGGTGGTGGCCGTCGTCGAGACCCACGCCCCGGACCGCAACTCCCCGTTCAAGCCCGCCGACGCGGACTCGATCGCGATCGCCCAGCACCTCGTGGAGTTCTTCGAGCACGAGGTGGCCCAGGGCCGGTACGACGAGCGGCTGCTGCCGCTGCAGTCGGGCGTGGGCAACATCGCGAACGCGGTGATGTCCGAGCTCGTGAAGTCCCGGTTCACGGGCCTGTCCGCGTTCACCGAGGTGGTGCAGGACGGCATGCTCGACGCCCTGGACTCCGGCACCCTGGCGACCGCGTCCGCGACCGCGTTCTCCCTGTCCACCGAGGCCGCCGAACGGTTCAACGACAACGCCGCGAAGTATCGGGACAAGCTGATCCTGCGCACCCAGGAGATCTCCAACCACCCCGAGCTCGTGCGCCGGCTCGGCATCCTCGCCATGAACGGCATGCTCGAGGCCGACCTGTACGGCAACGTGAACTCCACGCACCTGATGGGCACGAAGATGATGAACGGTCTCGGCGGCTCCGGCGACTTCGCCCGCAACGCGTTCACCTCGTTCTTCCTCACCCCGTCCACGGCCAAGGGCGGGGACATCTCCTGCATCGTGCCGATGGTCTCGCACGTGGACCACACCGAGCACGACGTGCACGTGGTGGTCACCGAGCAGGGGCTGGCCGACCTGCGCGGCCTCTCCCCCAAGCAGCGCGCCCGCACGATCATCGACACGTGCGCGCACCCGGACTACAGGGAGCAGCTGCGGGACTACTTCGACCGCGCGATGCGCGGGTCGGACGGCCTGCACACCCCGCACCTGTTGGGCGAGGCCCTGTCCTGGCACCAGCGCTTCCTCGAGACCGGGACGATGCGTCAAGGCTGACGGCCCGCCGGACCGGACACCTGCGGGACACCTGCGACGGGGCACCCTACAGTGGGCCGCGCCTCGCGGCAGGGTGAGATCACGCCGGCTCCGGGCACGTGCCCGGAGCCGGCCCAGGCCCGCGGGGCCGGCGACGGCGTCAGCCGCGCCCGCCCTGCTCCCGCTCGGGGATTCCCGCGGCCCACAGGGCGGCCGCGATGAGGGCGGGCTGGCCGAACAGCCGCGCCAGGCGGCGACCGTCCGTGTCCAGCCCGAAGCCGTCCTTGCGCTCGGCGTACTGCCCGATGTTCCCGGGGTAGATCGCGGTGTAGAAGGCCGCCAGGGCGGTGCCGGTCAGGCGGCGCTGCCCGGGGAGCGCCAGCAGAGCGGCCCCGAGGCCGATCTCGGCCACGCCGGATCCGAGCACCACGAGGTCCGCCGGGAGCGGGACCCACGAGGGCACCTGGGCGCGGAACTCACGGCGCGCCACGGTGAGGTGGGACAGCCCCGCGGCGGTCATGAACCCGCCGAGGCCGAGGCGGGCGGCGGTCTGGGAGAGGGGGGCGGACTGCCGGCGCTTCGTCATCACGCCTCCCCGAGCTCGAGGACGACGTCGATGTTGCCCCGGGTGGCGTTCGAATAGGGGCACACCTGATGCGCCTGCTCCATGAGGGCGCGGGCCTGGTCCGCGGGGACGTTGGGCAGCACGACCTCGAGGGTGACCTCCAGGCCGAAGCCCTCACCCTGGCGGCCGATGCCCACGCGCGCGCCGACGGAGGAGTCGGTGATGTCGGCACGGGAGGCCCGGGCGACCATCTGCAGGGCCGAGTGAAAGCACGCGGCGTAGCCGGCGGCGAACAGCTGCTCGGGGTTGGTGCCCTGGCCGGAGCCGCCCATCTCGGTGGGCACCGCGAGGTCGAGGTCGACCCGCCCGTCGGTGGTGCGGACATGGCCGTCGCGGCCGGCGCCGGTGCTGAGCGCCTCGGCGGTGTAGATGGTCTCCATGAGAGGTCCTTTCATCCGCCCGCCCCGTGCGGGACGAGTCGGCTCCAGCCTGCCACCCGGTTAGGTCGCGCGCAACCAAGTCGCTCCCCAGCGACCACTAGAATCGCTCCCATGGATGCCGCGCCGACCCCCAGCCTCGCCCTCGAGGACCAGCTCTGCTTCGCCCTGCACCGGGCGGCGCGCGCCGTCACGCGCGGCTACGGCCCCCTGCTCTCCCGCCTCGGCCTCACCTACCCGCAGTACCTCGTGATGCTCACCCTGTGGCAGGTGGAGAGTGACGCCTCGGCTGAGACGGAGGCGTCGACGTCGGACGCCGCCGGCGC
Organism: Micrococcus luteus; assembly: GCF_022664405.1. Classification (NCBI taxonomy): domain Bacteria; kingdom Bacillati; phylum Actinomycetota; class Actinomycetes; order Micrococcales; family Micrococcaceae; genus Micrococcus; species Micrococcus luteus. The sequence goes on from NZ_JAKRLB010000022.1 coordinate 31,740, forward strand.
GCTGGGGGTCGGCGCGCTGCGGGACCGGCTCGGCATGGACAACGGGACGATCACACCCCTGGTGCGGCGCCTGGCCGGCATGGGGCTCGTCACGCGGGAGCGCGACGTCCACGACGAGCGACGCGTGCTGGTCCGGCTGACGGACGAGGGACGAGCGCTGCGGGCGTCCGCCCGGACGGTCCCGGTGGACGCCCTCACCCGGATCCCCCTCGACACCACCGAGCGCCAGGTCCTCATGGACCTGCTGAACCGGATCACCGAGGCCGCCGGGCCGCGCTGAAACGGCGGGAGCGGCCCGCGCGGAGCGCGGGTCAGCGCACCCGGTCCAGGATCGCCCGGGCGACGGCGTCCGCCTCGCGCTCGGGCAGCCAGTGGTCCGCGTCGAGCGCCACGAACCGGTACTCCCCCGCCACCTGCCCCGCCGTGAGCTCGGCGGCCCGCGGCCCCAGGGCCGCGTCCCGGGTGCCCCACACATACGTGGTGGGGACCGACACGGGCGCGCTGCTCGTGGTGGTCACCAGATCCGGGTTCGCCCGATACCAGTTCACCGGGCCGCGCAGGCTCTGCGGGGTGGAGAACCGGCGGGCGTAGTGCTCCGCCCCGGGGACCTGCCCCCGCTGCAGCAGGGAGCCCAGCCGTCGCGAGAGGATCCGTTCGGGGAGGGCCGGTGCCTGGAAGGCGGCGATGTACCAGCTGCGGCGCAGCTGGTCCGGGCCGCGCAGGGCGCGGGCCAGGGCGGCCGGGTGCGGCGTGGACAGGACGGTCAGGGACGCGACGCGCTCGGGGTGGGCGGCGGCCAGCGCCCAGGCGACGGCGCCGCCCCAGTCATGGCCGACGACGTGGACGCGCCGCGCCCCCGCCGCGTCCGCCAGCGCGACGGCGTCCCCCACGAGCGCCGGGAGGCGGTAGGCCGCCGTCGCCCGCGGCGCGGCCCCCGGGGAGTAGCCGCGCTGGTCCGGCGCGAGGGTGCGCAGCCCCGCGGCGTGCAGCAGCGGCTCGACGTGCCTCCAGGACGTGGCGTCCTGCGGGAAGCCGTGCAGCAGCAGGACCACCTCCCCCTCGGCCGGCCCGCCGTCGCGGACATCGAAGGTCAGGCCCTGATGCCGGAAGGTGTCCATGCCGCCCCCGAGTGCGCCGTCGCTCGTCACAGCCGGACGACCATCTTCCCCGTGTTGGCGCCCTCGAGCAGGTCGATGAACGCCTGGGGCGCGTTCTCCAGACCCTCCCGGACGGTCTCGTCCCACTGGATCTTTCCGTCGGCGACCCACGGGCCCACGCGCTCGAGGAACTCGGGACGGACCTGCGCCGCGTACTTCTGCAGGACGAAGCCGCGCAGGGTCAGGCACTTGCCGATCGCCAGGGCGAGGTTGCGCGGGGCCGCCGGCGGCTCCGTCGAGTTGTACTGGGCGATCGCACCGCACATCGCCACGCGGCCGTCGACCCGCAGCGCGGCGATGGCGGCCTCGAGGTGGTCGCCGCCCACGTTGTCGAAGTAGACGTCGATCCCCTCCGGCGCGGCCTCGGCCAGCAGGTCCGTGGGCGAGCCGTCGTGGTAGTCGAACGCGGCGTCGAAGCCCAGCTCCTTCACCCACGCCACCTTCTCGGGCGTGCCGGCCGAGCCGACGACGCGCGAGGCGCCCAGGAGGCGGGCGATCTGGCCGGCGACCGAGCCGACGGCCCCCGCGGCGCCCGAGATGAAGACGGCGTCGCCCTCCTGCATCTCGGCCACGTGCACGAGGCCGGTGTAGGCGGTCAGACCCGTCATGCCCAGCACGCCCAGGTAGGTGCTGTCCGAGAACTGGGAGGTGTCCACGGCCTGGACGGTGTCGCCGTCGAGGACGGCGTGCTCGCGCCAGCTGAGGCCGTGGAGCACGGACGTGCCCTCCGGCACGTCCGCGTGGCGCGAGGCGATCACGGTGCCCACCGCGCCGCCGTCGAGGGGGGCGTCGAGCTGGAACGGAGGCACATAGGACTCGACGTCGTTCATGCGGCCGCGCATGTACGGGTCCACGGACATCACGGTGTTGCGCACGAGGACCTGGCCCTCGGTGAGCTCGGGGAGCTCGACCTCGGTGAGGCGGAAGTTCTCCGGCGTCGGGGCGCCGTGGGGGCGGGAGGCGAGGTGGATCTCGCGCGTGCGGGTGGGGGTGCTCATGGTGGTCTCCTCGGGGTCGGGGCGGCGGGCTCGGTGGAGGATCAGCGCGCGAGCAGGTCCAGGAGGCGGCGGGCGGCGTCGGCGGAGGAGGCCGGGTTCTGGCCGGTCACCAGGGTGCCGTCCGTGACCACGAAGCTCTCCCCGTCCGGGCCCTTGCGGTAGTCCGCGCCGGCGGCGATCAGCGCGTCCTCGACGAGGAACGGGACGACGTCCGTCAGCTGGGCGGCCTCCTCCTCGCCGTTGGTGAACCCGGTGACCTGACGGCCGCGCACGAACGGGGTGCCGTCGGCGGCGGTGATCGGGTGCAGGATCCCGGGCGCGTGGCAGACGAGGCCGAGCGGGCGCCCGGCCGCGTCGCTGTCGAGGATGATCCGCGTGGAGTCGGCGTCGGACACCAGGTCCCACAGCGGGCCGTGACCGCCCGGGTAGAAGACGGCGTCGAACCCGTCCACGTCCACCTGGGCCAGGGGCGTGGTGTGGGCCAGGGCGGCCTTGGCCTCCTCGTCCTGGTCGAACCGGCGGGTGGCCTCGGTCTGCATCTCCGGCTGCGAGCTCGTCGGGTCGATGGGCGGCTGGCCGCCGCGGGGCGAGGCGAGGGTGACCTCGTGGCCGGCGTCCGTGAAGACGTAGTAGGGCGAGGCGAACTCCTCGAGCCAGAACCCGGTCTTGCGGCCGGTGTCGCCCAGCTGGTCGTGCGAGGTGAGGATCATCAGGATGCGGGACATGTCTGGGGCCCTTTCGTCGGTGGGGACTGAACTCTCATGGTCGTACACAACCGAATCTCGGGCAAGGGTGACGGTGCCCGGGTCGTCAGCGCTCCGTCACCCGCCCGTCCTGGACCTGCCAGCGACGGTCGGTGCGGACGGTGTCCAGCATGCGGCGGTCGTGGGTGACGAGCAGCAGGGCGCCCTCATAGGTCTCCAGGGCCTGTTCGAGCTGCTCGATGGCCTCCAGGTCCAGGTGGTTGGTGGGCTCGTCGAGCACCAGGACGTTCACCCCGCGGGCCTGGAGCAGGGCCAGGGATGCCCGGGTGCGCTCGCCGGGCGAGAGCTCGTCCACGGGGCGGTTCACGTGGTCGGCCCTGAGGCCGAACTTGGCCAGCAGGGTGCGCACCTCCCCGGAGGCCATCTCGGGCACGAGCGCCTCGACGGCCGCGGCGAGCGGGACGGTCCCGGCCAGCAGCGAGCGCGCCTGGTCGATCTCCCCGATCTGCACGCTGGACCCCAGGGCGGCCGTGCCCTCGTCCGGGGCCTGGCGGCCCAGCAGCCCGCGCAGCAGGGTGGACTTGCCGGCCCCGTTGGGCCCGGTGATGCCGATCCGCTCCCCCGCGTTCACCTGGAGGGACACCGGGCCGAGCGTGAAGCCTCCCTGCCGGAAGACGGCGTCGTTGAGGGTGGCGACCACCGAGCTGGAGCGCGGCGCCGCACCGATGGTGAACTCCAGCCTCCACTCCTTGCGCGGCTCCTCCACCTCCTCCAGGCGCGCGATGCGGCTCTCCATCTGCCGGACCTTCTGGGCCTGCTTCTCGCTCGACTCACTGTTGGCCCTGCGGCGCAGCTTGTCGTTGTCCGGGGACTTCTTCATCGCGTTGCGCACGCCCTGGCTGGACCACTCCCGCTGGATGCGGGCGCGGGAGACGAGGTCCTGCTTCTGCTCGGCGAACTCCTCGTACTTCTCCCGGGCCTGGCGGCGCAGGGTGGCCCGCTCCTCGAGGTAGGCCTCGTAGCCGCCGCCGTAGACGCGGTTGGTGCGCTGGGCGAGGTCGAGCTCCAGGACGCGGGTGACGCAGCGGGCCAGGAACTCGCGGTCGTGGCTCACCAGCACGACGCCGCCGCGCAGCTCCTGCACGAAGGCCTCCAGGCGGGTCAGACCGTCGAGGTCCAGGTCGTTGGTGGGCTCGTCCAGGAGCACGACGTCGAAGCGGGAGAGCAACAGCGCGGCGAGGCCGACGCGGGCGGCCTGCCCACCGGAGAGGGAGGTCATGAGGACCTGTTCCGGGGAGGCGGAGAGGTCGAGGCCGAGGTCGGCCAGGACGGCGGGGATGCGCTCCTCAGGTCCGCGGCGCCGGAGGCCAGCCAGCGGGTGAGGGCGGTGTTGTAGCGGTCTGCGGCGGCGTCCGTGACGTCCGGGTCCGCCAGGCCCGAAGCGGAGGCGTCCATCTCTCGAGTGGCCTCGGCGCAGCCGGTGCGGCGGGCGATGTACCCGGCGACCGTCTCCCCCGGCACCCGCTCGCGCTCCTGCGGCAGCCAGCCCACGAACGCGTCGGCCGGGGCCAGGCTGACCGTGCCGGCCTGCGGCGCGAGGTCCCCGCCGAGGATGCGCAGCAGGGTGGACTTGCCCGCGCCGTTGGCCCCCACGACGCCGACGACGTCCCCGGGCGCGACCGTGAGGTCCAGATCCTCGAAGAGCGTGCGGTGACCGTGGCCGCCGGCGAGGCCGGAGGCGACAAGGGTGGCGGTCATGCTTCTCCTGGCTCGAGTGCGCTTCCCTGGGGCGGGTCACCGCCACACTGTCACAGATCCCCCGGGGCACCGCCCCCGGGCCCCGACTCCCAGACCTGCGGCGCGCTTCCTTCCTTGCCCTGACAGGGGGAGAGTCATAGCGTCGCCAGGGTCAGGTGCGCGGCTCCGCGCGGCGCACACGGCGCTCCAGAGAGAAGGCAGAGCACTGATGACTGAACCGGTGAAGTACACGCCCGACATCGAGCATTCGGTCGACCGCGAGGAGGACCTGACCCGCGAGATCCTGGCCCAGATGGGCGCGGCACAGCGCCGCGCGGCGGGAGAGCACAAGCACGCCCACCGCGACGCCCACGCCAAAAGCCACGCCGTCCTCAAGGCCACGCTGGAGGTGCACGAGGGCCTGGCTCCCGAGCTGGCGAAGGGCATCTTCGCCCGTCCGGGCACCTACGAGGCGGTGGCGCGGCTCTCCTCCGCACCCGGGGACATCCACACCGACCGCACTCCCGCCCCGCGGGGCTGGGCCTTGAAGGTGCTGGGGGTGGAGGGCAAGCGGCTGCTGCCGGACCTGGACAGCCACAATCAGGACTTCCTCATGGTGAACTTCCCGACGCTCGCCTTCGGCACCGTGGCCCGCTACAAGGAGATGCTGAGCCTGCTGGAGAAGAACTCCCAGTCCCCCGAGCTGCTGCAGCGCCTGACGACGGGCGCCGCGCGCGTGGTCCGGGGTGCGGTGGAGACCGTCGGGGGGACCCCCAGCGCCACCCTGGAGGGCCTGGGGCGGGACAACGCCCACGTCCTCGGCGAGACGTACTTCACCCAGGGCGCCCTGCGCTACGGGGACCACGTCGCGAAGATCTCGCTGGCCCCGGCGTCCGAGAACGTGCGCGCCCTGACCGGTCAGGACATGAAGGTGGAGGACTTCTCCTCGATCAGCGAGATCGTCGCCGACTTCTTCTCGCGTGAGAGCGCAGAATACGTCCTGCGGGCGCAGCTGGCGACCGACCCGGAGCGCATGCCGGTGGAGGACGCCTCCGTCCTGTGGGACGAGGAGGAGGCCCCGCACCAGCCCGTCGCCACCCTGCGCATCGAGGCGCAGGAGAGCTACAGCCATCCCCGCCGCGTCTACGGCGACGACGCCCTCACCTTCAACCCCTGGAACGGCGTGGTCGAGCACCAGCCGTTGGGCTCCATCATGCGCGTCCGCAAGCGCGCCTATGAGCAGTCCACTCGCTTCCGCCACGAGTTCAACGACCGCCCGGCCCCCGAGCCGTCGTCGCTCGACGACATCCCGGACTGATCCCGGCCCCACCCCTCACCATTCACCCCAAAGGATTCTCGAAGGAGGACCTCATGACTGACCGCCCCGACCCCCGACTGCAGGACGAGAGCCGCCTCGACGCCGTCAAGCGCGCCGTCGAGGACGTCGCCCAGGACGCCCCCACGCTGGCCAAGATCGCCCTCGAGGCGATGATCCGTGAGCACAACCCGGACCTGTCCGGCACCGCCGACTCCGCCGGCCGCGTGGGGATGCGCTCGGGCAAGGTCTCGGAGCTGACCGCGATCGCCCGCCTCAAGCCGGGCGGCGCCGAACGGCTGCAGCGCATCTTCGACCTGACCCGCGGCAACATGGACGGCGCCCAGCGCGTGTCCACGCTGCACGACATGCGCTTCGTCTTCTTCGACGACAACACCCGCATCCTCTTCGCCACGGCCTACGACGGCGACTGGGACGCGTACATCAACGACTTCGCCACCAAGATCCCCGAGCTGATGGACCTCCTCTTCCAGAACGTGGAGGGGTGGCCGGGCATCGACAGCCCGACCGTGAAGGACTTCATCGCCGACCACCAGATCACCGCCTCCGGGTGGTTCGTGGCGAACCCGCAGGTCACCGTGGTGGACACGCGTCGACTGCAGCGCACCGAGGACGCGGTGAACACCTTCCTGGACCAGATGGCCGGGCGCACCGACCTGGACGAGGACACCGCGGCCGCCCTGAAGCAGCTCACCGACACGATCTCCACCCCCGAGGCGGTGGACTACTGAGATGGGCGTGCTCAAGGACCTGAAGGAACGTTTCGATCGGGAGCGGGTCGAGCTGGACCTGGACGACATCCAGGGCCTGGTGCTGCGGTCGCGGCCTGAGCCCTACGTCGGCGCCCACGCCATGCTGACCGTGGAGGAGGCCGAAGGCGGTCGGGACTTCGTCCGTCGCCTGGCCGAGTACGTGACCTCCGCGCAGGACTGGGCCGACGACCTGCAGTCCTGGACCGGCGTGGCGATCAGCTATGCCGGCCTGCGCGCCCTGGGGCTGCCCGAGGACTCCCTGTCCAGCTTCCCGCTGCCCTACCAGCAGGGGATGGCCGCCCGCGCTCAGCAGCTCATGGACACCGGGCCGAACGCCCCGGAGCACTGGGACGAGGCGTTCACCCAGGACGCCTGCCACATCGCGCTGACGATCTACGCGGCCGACGCCGACGCCCTGGACGCCGCCTTGGACCAGGCGGAGAAGGTGCTGGAGCACTCCACCGGAGTGACCCTGGTGGCCACCCACCGGTTCGGGGTCGACGAGCTGAACAAGAACCCCTTCGGCTTCCGGGACTCCATCTCGCAGCCGACGGTGGCCGGCAGCGGGGTGCGGCCTCAGCCGGGCCAGGAGCGCTCCATCTCCGCCGGCGAGTTCATCCTGGGCGAGAACAGCGAGACCGGCTCCCCGCTGGCCGTGCCGCAGCCGGATGTGCTGGGCCGCAACGGGACCTACGTGGTGCTGCGCAAGTTCGCCAGTCGGGTGGGCGCCTTCAACGAGTACCTGGCCTCGCAGAGCCCGGACCCGGAGGAGCAGCACCGGATCGCCGCGAAGATGTTCGGCCGGTGGCGCAGCGGCGCCCCGCTGGTGCTCTCCCCGGACCACGACGACGAGGAGCTGGGCAACGACCCGGAGCGGCGCAACGACTTCACCTTCGAGGACGACCCGAAGGGCCTGATGTGCCCGCACTCCAGCCACATGCGTCGCCTCAACCCGCGGGACAGCGACCTGTCGATCATGACGGACGTGAACATCAAGCGGATCATCCGGCGCTCCTCGACCTACGGTCCCGGGTGGTCGCCGGAGGTGACCTCGGCCGACGACGCGAAGGAGGACCGCGGGATCTACTTCATCTTCATCAGCGCCCGGGCCTTCGACACGATCGAGTTCATGCAGCAGGAGTGGATCAACGGAGGCAACTTCGTCGACCTCGGCTCCGAGCGGGACCCGATCGTCGGTCTGCACGAGGACGACCCGACGCAGGGACGGTTCACCATCCCCGCCGAGCCGGCCCGCAAGCGCATCGACGGCATCACCACCTTCAACCGGATGGCCGGGGGCGAGTACCTCTTCATGCCCTCGCTCAGCGCCCTGCGGTGGATCGGTGAGGCGGGCTGGACCTCCGAGCAGTCGGACGCCGAGGCGTGATGCAGCCCCCGTCCCCGGGCGGCCCCGCAGGCGCCCAGCCGTAACAGGTGAACCTCGACTGGCTGCGGGGCGGCCCGGGCCGCGGCCACGTGGCTGAGCTCCCTGCCCGGGGACGAGGACGGCGTCCGGGGCAGGGGCGGCTGGCGCGCCGACCCGGGCGAGCAGCCCGGCGCGGACGACCACGCCGTCCTGCTGCTCACCTCGGCCGGTGAAGACGTGGCGGACGGGTTGGAGGACGCCGCCGACGACGTCCACGCGGCGATGGCCGCCGTCGAGGGCCTCACCCTGCGGTGGACTCCCCTGTCCCGTGACCCGTCCCGCTGAGGCGCGTCCGCCCCGTCAGTAGGCTGGAGTGATGGCGACGGTACTTCTCGTGCGGCACGGCCGCACCACGGCCAACGCGACCGGACTGCTGGCGGGCCGCACCCCCGGGGTCAGCCTGGACGACCACGGACGGGAGCAGGCGGCCCGCACCGGGGATCGGGTCGCGGCCGTGCCCGTGGCCGCGGTGGTGGCCAGTCCCCTGGAGCGGTGCGCGCAGACGGCCCGCGCACTCCTCGATCGCCAGTCGGGGGCGGTGCCCTCGCTGGTCGACGACGACCTCACCGAGTGCGACTACGGCCAGTGGCAGGGGCGCGCGCTCAGCGACCTGGCCACCGAGCCCCTGTGGGCGACGGTGCAGACCCAGCCGTCCGCCGTCGTCTTCCCCGGTGGGGAGTCCATGGCGGGCATGCAGGCCCGCGCGGTGGCGGCGATCCGCCGGCACGACGCCGCGGTCGAGGCCGAGCACGGGCCCGGGGCGGTGTGGGTGGCGGTGAGCCACGGGGACGTCATCAAGTCGATCCTGGCCGATGCGCTCGGCACGCACCTGGATCTGTTCCAGCGGATCGAGGTGGGACCCGCCTCCGTGTCCATCGTGAGCTACGGCCCGAACCGCCCGCGGGTCTGGGCGATGAACACCGACGCCGGGGACCTGTCCTGGCTGGCGACCCTCGGCCCGTCCGACGACGCCCCGGTGGGCGGCGGCGCAGGCACGGGCGCCGGTGCAGTGGACGAGCAGACGCCTAGGATCGTGGCATGACTGATGCACCTGCCCCCGCCCATGAGTTCGACTGGCCGGATCGGGTCGTGATCGGGACGCTCGGGCGTCCCGGCGCCCGCACGTTCTACCTGCAGGTGCGCACCGGGCCCCGGCTGGTGAGCCTGGCGCTGGAGAAGCAGCAGTCGGCCCTGATGGCGGAGATGATCGACGAGATCCTCGACGATCTCATGGCGCTGGAGGGCAACCCGCACAGCGTCCCGGCCAGCACGCCCGTGGAACTCGTGGACAACGATCCGCTGGACCCGGTGCAGGAGTGGTTCCGGGTGGGGGCCATCGGCCTGGGCTGGGACCCCACCACCGCGCAGGTGCTCATCGACGCGCACCCGCTCTCTGACGACGACGCCGACCCGGCGCCCGAGGCGGACGCCGAGGCCGTGCGCGTGCGCATGCCCGTCGGCGCCGCCCGGGCGTTCGCCCGGCGCACCCGGGAGGTCGTGGACGCCGGCCGTCCGGTCTGCTCGGACTGCGGCCAGCCCATCGACCCCGACGGCCACGACTGCACCCTCCCCGACTCCTGATGAGCGCCGCGGACGTGCCCGCCGGCGAGCTGGTGTCCGGGGAGCTGATGCTCACCGGCCGCATCACGACGGCGTCCAACGCCACGTTCCTCGGCGCGATCGGTGACACCCCGGTGGTCTACAAGCCGGTGGTCGGCGAGGCCCCGCTGTGGGACTTCCCCGCCGAAACCCTGGCCCGCCGCGAGGTGGCCGCGCACCTGGTGTCTGAGGCACTGGGGTGGGACATCGTGCCGCACACGTGGCTGCGCGATGGCCCGTTCGGCGAGGGCATGGTGCAGCTCTGGCAGGAGCAGGACCCTGAGCAGGACGCCGTGGACCTATTCCCGGCGGATCAGGTGCCAGCCTCGGGGTGGCTCACGATCCTGGAGGGTGAGGACGAGGACGGGAATCGGCTGGTCCTGGCCCACGAGGACTCGGCGGCGCTGCGCCGCATGGCGGTGTTCGACGTGATCGTCAACAACGCCGACCGCAAGGGCGCCCACATCCTCGCCATGCCCGGCGGTCACCGGTACGGCGTGGACCACGGGCTCACCTTCCACGTGGAGGACAAGCTGCGGACCATGCTGTGGGGATGGCTCGGTGAGGCCCTGAGCGAGGAGGAGCGCGACGGCGTGGGGCGCGTTCTCGAGGGGCTCGAGGGTGAGCTGGGGCGCAAGCTGGCTGAGCTGCTCAATGCCGAGGAGATCGGTGCCCTTGCGGATCGTTGCGCTGGCTTGCTCGACGACGGACGGTTCCCTGCCCCGAGCGGGCTGACGCCGGCCGTCCCCTGGCCGCTGTTCTGACGGGCCCGAGGCGTCAGCGCGGCCGCAGGGACGGCGGGTGCACTCAGTCCACGAGCCCCGCCGCGGCACCGGCCGCACGGTAGTCCGCGGCGAGCGAGTCCACGGTGGCGTGGGCGTTGAGCCCGCTGGGGTTCGGCGCCACGAACAGCCGCGTGCCCGGCCACGGCGTCTGCTGCTCCCCCAGCGCCGCCTTCGGGCGTCCGAACGCCTGCCGGTAGGCCGTCACCCCCAACACGGCGACGACGGCCGGCGCGTGCGCGGCCACGAGCGCGTCCAGGCGGGCGGGGGCGGCGGCGAGCTCCTCCGCGGTGAGCTCGTCGGCGCGGGCGGAGGCCCGCGGGACGAGGTTGGAGATCCCGATGCCGCGGGCGTGCAGCTCGGCGAGGTCCTCGGCCTTGTAGCCGTCGGAGGCGTCGATCAGGTGCCGGGTGAGCCCGGCGCGGTGCAGGGCCGGGTAGAAGCGGTTGCCGCGGCGGGCGAAGTGCGCTCCGGTGGCGGCGGTCCACAGGCCGGGGTTGATGCCGATGAACAGCAGCCGCAGCGGGTCCGGCAGCAGGTCGGGGACGGTGCGGTCGCGGAACTGCTGGAGCTCGGCCTGGGTGAAGCGCATGTCAGTAGTGATACCTCACCTGGAGGATGATCAGGTCCTCGCCGTCGACGAGGTAGACGAGCCTGTGCTCCTCCGTGATGCGTCGGGACCATGCCCCGGGCGCGCCGTACTTCAGCTGCTCGGGCTTGCCGATCCCGTCGAAGGGATCACGCAGGGCGGCGTCGATGAGGGTGTTGATCCGCTTGAGGACCTTGCGGTCCGTGGTCTGCCAGTGCGTGTAGTCCTCCCAGGCCGAGCGGTCCCACACGAGGCGCACTCAGGCGTCCCCGTCCATGCGGTCCAGAGCGTGCTCCTCGACGCTCCCTGCGCGGGCGCGCTCGTAGGCGTCCAGCAGCCGGCGGGCGTTGGCCGGGGAGCGGAACAGGTAGGCGGTCTCCTGCCAGGCGGCGTACTCGTCCGCGGGCATGAGGACGGCATTCCCCTTGCGGGAGACGATCTCCACGACCTCGCGGTCCGCATTCACTCGCTCGATGAGCGGGAACAGGGTCTTGCGGGCTTCACTGGCACTGATGGACATGGGGGCCTCCTCAGGCGCGTCGCGGTACCTGCTTATGGTACCAGTCGGTGAGGTGGAACTCAGCCGACACGGGCGTGTCAGATGGTCTGTGTAAGCCGTACCGAGAGGAACGGTAAGAATCATGACCATGATCGACGAGAAGAACCCAGGCGAGCCCTCGGGCCAGGACCTGGTCGAGCAGCTGAAAGCCTCAGGG
>NZ_JAKRLB010000023.1:0-41953 GCF_022664405.1 Micrococcus luteus
TCTGCCCGCGCCCGGCCGCCGCCCCCGCGGCCCCGCCCGTCCGCGCGGTGCGGGCCCGCGGCGTCTGCCGGCCGGTGCGGTGCGCGGTCTTGCCGAGCGAGAGCAGGCCGCGGACGGGGGCGAACGTGTCGTTGCCGACCCGGCCGTCCCACACCAGGCCCCACAGCGCGCCCAGCACCGCGGGGCCGCGGGCCAGGTCGGCCGGGTCGCGGTGCGGGTCGGGGCCGCCCGCCCCGCCTGCGCCACCCGCGTCGCCGTCGTCGCCCGCCGCCTGCGCCGCCCGCACCCGCTCCACGAGCTGGGGGAAGAACCAGGCCCCGCCGCCGGCGAGCACCTCGAGCACGGCCGCGCGCAGGGCGGCGTCGGCCGGTGTCTCCTCCGCGGGCTCGGGCAGGCGCAGCGTGAGGTCCACGGCGTCGGCGGGGTGCAGGGCCACCCAGCCGTCGTTGCCGGTGGCCTCCCCGACGCCCGACCACACGTATTCGCCCGTGGCCAGCAGCTCGTCGAGCAGGGCGGGGGCGTAGTCCCGCACGCGGGCGGGCAGCACCAGGGACTCCCACGCGCTCGCGGGCAGGGGCGTGCCGGCCAGCTGGTCCAGGACGGTGGCCACCCCGTCCACGCCCTCGAGCGTGGCCGGCGGCCGCCAGGCCCCGTCGCGCCCCGTCCGCGGCCGCAGGTGCTGCCAGTCGGCGAGGAACCGGGCGTGGGCGGCCTGGTCCACCGGCTCGACCTCGGCGCGCAGCGCGGCGAGGGAGCGCATGCGGATCCGCCGCAGCACCTCGGCGTCGCACCACTCGGCGTCCAGGCCGGCGGCCCCGGGGGTGCCCTCCGGCCGGAACGCGCCCGTGCTCACGCGGCGCTCGGTGGCCAGACGCTGCAGCACCGAGAGCACGACGGCGCCGCCCAGTCCCAGCGCGGCCCCCGCCTCGGCGGCGGTGAAGGGGCCGTGGGTGCGGGCATAGCGGCCCACGAGGTCCCCGAGCGGGTCGTCGACCGGGTCGAGGAATGCGGTGGGCACTCCGTGCGGGATCGGCGTGCCGAGCGCGTCCCGCAGGCGGGCGGCGTCCTCGACGGCGGCGAACCGCTCGACCCCGTCCTGGCGCAGGCGGAACGCGCGGCCGGCGCGCTCGAGTTCCGCCAGCATCCCGGCGACGGCGGCCTCGTCCGCGGCCTCCTCCGTCTCCCCTTCGGCCCGTGTGCGCCGCGCGGCCTCGGCCACGGACAGCGGCCCCAGCAGGCGCAGCAGGTCCGCCACGCCCTCGGCCCCGCGGGCGCGCCGGTCGGGTGCGAGCCGCTGCAGCTGGGCCTCGACCTCCGCGATGACCCCGGCGTCGAGCAGCTCGCGCAGCTCCTCCGTGCCCAGCAGCTCGGACAGCAGCGCCGGGTCGAGGGAGAGCGCGGCGGCGCGGCGCTCGGCCAGCGGGGAGTCGCCCTCGTAGATGAACTGGGCGATGTAGCCGAACAGGATGGACTGGCTGAACGGCGAGGGCGCCGTCGTCGTGACCTCCACGAGCCGGACGGCCCGCGAGGACACCCGCCCCGCGAGCTCCTTGAGCGCAGGGAGGTCGTAGACGTCCTGGAGCACCTCGCGCACGGTCTCCAGGATCACGGGGAACCGCGGGTGCTTCCGCGCCACGTCCAGCAGCTGCGCGGACCGCTGCCGCTGCTGCCACAGGGGGGTCCGCCGCCCGGGGTCACGGCGCGGCAGCAGCAGGGACCGGGCCGCGTTCTCCCGGAACCGGGCGGCGAACAGCGCGGACCCGCCGACCTCCGCCGTGACGATCTCGTCCAGCTCCTCGGCCGTGAACTCGAACAGCTCCGCGCCCGGCGGCTCCGCGTCCATCAGGGGGATGCGCAGCACGATCCCGTCGTCGGCCGCCATCGCCGCGCCCGAGCCGGTCTCCAGCCCGTACCGCTGCGCCAGCCGCGCCCCCACCGCGAGCGCCCACGGGGCGTGCACCGCCATGCCGTAGGGGGAGTGCAGCACCACGCGCCAGTCGCCGAGCTCGTCCGTGAACCGCTCCACCACGAGCGTCTGCTCGGTGGGCAGCACCCCGGTGGCCTCGCGCTGGTCCTTCAGGTAGGCCAGCAGGTTGTCCTGCGCCCACGGGTCCAGGCCCGCGGCGGCCAGGCGGGTGCGGCCGGCCTCGGGGTCCGCGTCCAGCTCGCGGCGGAAGCGCCCGACGGCGTCGCCCAGCTCCGCCGGCCGGCCCGCGGCGTCGCCCCGCCAGAACGGGAGCTTGCCGGGCTGCCCGTAGGCGGGCAGCACCAGGACGCGGTCCGCGGTGATGTCCACGATGCGCCAGCTCGTGGCGCCCAGCAGGATGACGTCCCCCACGCGGGACTCGTAGACCATCTCCTCGTCGAGCTCGCCGACCCGGCGCCCGCCGGAGCGGGCCGAGCCCGCGGACGCGGAGCCCGCCGACTCGGCCGTGTCCCCGGCCGCCGCGCCGCCGGGGGTGCCGTCCGCGCCGCCGTCGGAGGCCAGGAACACCCCGAACAGGCCGCGGTCCGGGATGGTGCCGCCCGAGGTGACCGCGAGGCGCTGGGCGCCGGGGCGGGCGGCGAGCGTGCCGTTCTCCCGGTCCCACAGGATGCGCGGGCGCAGCTCGGCGAACTCGTCCGAGGGGTAGCGGCCGGCCAGCAGGTCGAGCACGGACTCGTAGGCGGAGAACGGCAGCGTGGCGAACGGCGCGGACCGGCGCACGAGGTCGAACCACTCCTGCGCGTCCAGGTCCGCGACGGCGACGGCGGCCACGGTGTGCTGGGCGAGGATGTCCAGCGGGTTGGCGGGGATCCGCAGCGACTCGATGCGCCCGGCCGTCATGCGCTCGGCCACGACGGCGGTGTCCACGAGGTCGCCCCGGTGCTTGGGGAAGAACACGCCGCGGGAGACCTCACCCACCTGGTGGCCGGCGCGGCCCACGCGCTGCAGACCGGAGGCCACCGAGGGCGGCGACTCGACCTGGATCACCTGGTCCACCGCGCCCATGTCGATGCCCAGCTCGAGCGAGCTCGTGGCCACGACGCAGCGGATCTGGCCGGTCTTCAGCGCCTCCTCGACGATGGCGCGCTGCTCCTTGGACACGGAGCCGTGGTGGGCGCGGGCGAAGTCGGAGACGGTGCCCGATCCGGTGCCGGTCTGCCCGGCCACCTGGGCGGGGCCGTGGAAGCCGGTCGGGTCCGGTGTGCGGAAGCCGGGGACGGCGTCCGGGTGCTCGGCCGCGGCGGCCGCCTCGGCGCGGGCCTCCCAGATCTCGTTGAGCCGACCGGTGAGGCGCTCGGCCAGGCGCCGGGAGTTGGCGAACACGAGCGTGGAACGCCGCTCGGCCACCAGGTCCACGATCCGCTCCTCGACGTGCGGCCAGATGGACCCGCCCGTCACCGCGCCCTCGTCGCCGAGCCCGCCCGTCGAGGAGCCGGGCCCCAGGTCGTGGGCTGCGGCGGGGGAGGAGAGGTCCGTCAGGTCCGGCACCGGCACCGTGACCGTCAGGTCCCAGCGCTTGGCCGAGGCGGGCCGCACCACCGTCACCGGCTGCGTGCCGCCGAGGAACCGGGCCACCTCGGCGGCCGGCTCGACCGTGGCGGACAGGCCGATCCGCTGCACCGGCGTGTCCAGCAGGGCGTCCAGGCGCTCGAGGGAGACGGCCAGGTGGGCGCCGCGCTTGGTCCCGGCCACGGCGTGCACCTCGTCCACGATCACCGTGCGGACCCCGGCCAGCGCCGCTCGGGCCTGCGAGGTGAGCATGAGGTACAGCGACTCGGGCGTGGTGATGAGGATGTCCGGCGGATCCTGCTGCAGGCGCCGCCGCTCGGCCGCCGGGGTGTCCCCGGAGCGCACACCCACCCGCACGCGCGGCACGGGCCTGCCCTGGTGCGCGGCGGTCTGCGTGATGCCCACCAGCGGGGCCCGCAGGTTCCGCTCCACATCCACGCCGAGCGCCTTCAGCGGCGAGACGTAGAGGACGCGGGTGGCCGCCGTCCCCTCGGTGGCGGGCTCGCGCACGAACGAGTCGAGCGCCCAGAGGAAGGAGGAGAGGGTCTTGCCCGAGCCAGTCGGCGCGATCACCAGCGCGTGCCGCCCCGAGGAGATCGCGTCCCACGCGCCGAGCTGGGCCGGCGTCGGGGCCTCGAACGCGCCCGTGAACCAGGCGCGCGTGGGTTCGGTGAACCGGCCCAGGACGACGTCGGCCGCGGGCGTGGCCGAGCCCGCTGCGGTCTCCGCGGGCCCGCTCATGCGTGGTGGTATGGTCGGCCGGCGGAGATCTCCTGGGCTCGGTAGACCTGCTCCGCCAGGATCAGCCGCACGAGCTGGTGCGGGAAGACGAGCGGGGACAGGGACCAGACGCGGTCCGCGCGGGCGTGGACCCGGGCGTCCACCCCGTACGCGCCTCCGATCACCATCGTCACCGGGGCGCCGACGTCGAACCGGCTCTGCAGGTGCCGCGCCAGACCCGGCGAGTCGAACGCCGTCCCCCGCTCGTCCAGCAGGATCAGGTGCTCGTCCGCGCCGACCGCGCCCAGGATCCGGTCCGACTCCTCCGTGCGCGCCGCCTCCTCCTGCCGCGCGGAGTGCGGCAGCAGACGCCACGAGAGGTCGTAGGGCTTCTTGAGGCGCCGCTCGTAGCGGTCGATCCCGTCGACGACCCACGCCTCATGCTTCTTGCCGATGGCCAGCACCCGAACAGACATGGCCCCATGATCGCACCGGCCGCGGACACGGTACGGGGGTCGGCCCCCGCCGCTCGGTTACGCTCGCCGGGGCGGGGTGCCTGGCTCCGCACCGGAAGGGGGCCCATGACGTCGACCGCACGGTCCCCGCGGGTGTCCCGCCGCGCCGCGCTCGGCCTCGGGGTCGGCGCCCTCGCGGTGGGCGGGGTGGCCGTCGTCACCGACCTGGCCGGCGCGCCCGCCGGGCCGCTGGGCGCCAACGCGACGGCCCTGTACGGCATGCGCAGCTCCACCGGGCACACGTACGCGGCCCTGCCCGGGCGCGCCGGACGCATCGACGTGTACCGGCCGCCGGGCCAGGGCCCGTTCCCGGTCCTCGTGTGGAACGCGGGCTCCGGCTGGCGCAGCGATCGCGGCTACAGCGACGGTGTCGACGTCGCCCGCGGCCTGGTCCCGCACGGCTACGCCGTCGCCGCGTTCTCGGTGCGCAGCTCCAAGCAGGGCACGTTCCCCGCCCAGGTGGAGGACGCGACGGCGGCGGTCCGCTGGGTGCGGCGCAACGCCCCGGGCCTGCAGCTGGACGCGGGGCGGGTGGCCGTGGCCGGCTCGTCGTCGGGCGGTTGGAACGCCCTCATGGCCGGCCTCACGGGCGGACAGGACCTGGACCGCGAGCAGGTGCCGCTGCCCGGCCGGGAGGTGCCCGACGGCGGCCACGCGATCCCGGAGGAGGACCGCGTCCACGCGATCGTGGACTTCTTCGGCCCCACGGACTTCCTGAGGATGAACCGCCAGATGCTCCCGGGCGCGTGCGCGGACTACAACCGCGCGAACCGGCTCGAGCACTGCCACCTCGACGACCACAGCACCAAGTCGGACATGCTGGGGGTGCCGGTCCTGGCCTCGGGCGGCCTGACCCGGCTGGCCTCGCCGATCGCGCACGTGCGCCCGGACTCGCCGCCCCTGCTGGTCGTCCATGGGCGCAAGGACGTCACGGTCCCGTGGGGACAGAGCCTCGAGCTGTACCGGGCCGCCGAGGCCGCCGGACTGCGCACCGCGTTCTACTCGGTGGCCGAGGGCGGCCACGACCTGGGCATGATGACCGCGAAGACCCGCAGCGCTGAGGTGCTCCGCACCGGTGTGCCGGCCAGTGCCGTGCACGCCTCCATCTCGTGGTCCGCGGTGGCCTCGTTCCTGGACGCCGTCCTGCCGCGCTGAGCCGGCGGCCGGACCCGCCCCGGCATGGCGAAAGCCCGGGAGCACGAGGCTCCCGGGCTGCACATCTGGCGGTGACGGTGGGATTTGAACCCACGGTACGGGGTTACCGTACACAGCATTTCGAGTGCTGCACCTTCGGCCGCTCGGACACGTCACCAGACCAGGACACCCTACCCGAGCCGTGGCGGCGCGCCCAAACCGGTCGCCCGCCGTCGTCGGGCACGGGCGCGTTCAGTCGCGCTGTGCCGCGAAGAACCCCCGCAGCAGCGCCGCGCTCTCCTCGGAACGGACGCCGGCGCGGACCTGCACCCGGTGGTTGAAGCGGGGGTCGCGGACCACATCCAGCACCGATCCGCACGCGCCCGCCTTCGGGTCCCACGCCCCGAACACGACGCGCGGAATCCGGGCCAGCAGCAGCGCACCGGCGCACATGGGGCAGGGCTCGAGGGTCACCACGAGGGTGCAGTCCGTCAGGCGCCAGCCGTCGCCCGCCCCGGCGGCGGCCCGCAGCTCCGCTCCGCGGCGCAGCGCGAGGACCTCGGCGTGGGCGGTGGGGTCGTGGTGCTGCTCCCGCTCGTTCCCGACGACGGCCAGGACGGTCCCGTCGCCGGCCACGAGGGCGGCGCCGATCGGCACGTCGCCGGCCGCCCCGGCCGCGCGGGCGGCCCGGAGTGCCAGGCCCATCCACGCGTGCTCCTGCTCAGCCGTGGGCGCGGGGGAGGGGACGGGGGCGGACACGCGGCCAGCCTAGCGGCGGTGGCGGCGCCCCCGCGGGCGCGGGCTCGGGCGGAGGGGCGCGCGCGGGCGGTACCGTGGGCGCCATGCGCGTCCACATCGTCGACCACCCGCTCGTGGCCCACAAGCTCAGCGTCCTGCGGGACAAGAAGACCCCGTCCATGATCTTCCGGCAGCTCACGGAGGAGCTTGTGATGCTGCTCGCCTACGAGGCGACGCGCGACGTGGCCATGGAGGAGGTGCGGATCGAGACCCCGGTGACCGAGACCACCGGCTTCCGGCTGGCCCGCCCGCGTCCGCTGGTCGTGCCGATCCTGCGCGCGGGGCTCGGGATGCTGGAGGGGATGACCAAGATGGCGCCGTCCGCCGAGGTCGGGTTCCTCGGCATGGCCCGCAATGAGGAGACGCTGGACATCGTCACCTACGCGGAGCGGCTGCCCGCCGACCTGTCCGGGCGTCACGTGTTCGTCCTGGACCCCATGCTGGCCACGGGAGGCACGCTGATCGAGGCCATCCGCTTCCTCTACCAGCGCGGCGCGGCGCGGGTCACGTGCCTCTGCCTGCTCGGAGCGCCCGAGGGCATCGGGCGGCTGGAGGCCTCGCTGGGCGACGTCGAGGTGGACCTGTACCTGGCCGCCGTCGACGAGCGCCTGGACGAGCGGTCCTACATCGTCCCCGGCCTCGGCGATGCCGGCGACCGGCTCTACGGTCTGGCGGAATGACCTGAACGGACCTCCGCGTCCGCCACGAGACGACCACGGCCCCCGCCCCCACCCGGCGGGGACCGTGGTCGTCTCACGGGAGCGTCTCCGGCGGGGACGTCAAGCGGAGCCGCGAATGTGTCGTCCATTTAGTGGACGTCATGGCCCGCTGTGACCCGTCATTATGGCGTCATATGGAATGCCTGGAAGTCGCCTGCATAAATATTCCGCATACGCACTGGTCCTGCGGTGCACTCTCCCCTGTCGAACAATGAAAAGAGTCCCGCGGGCGAGCCGAGCGACGGCGCGACGCTATTCCGATCCGCGAATAGTGATGTTGAGCACATTCAGGACTCTTCTTCTCAAATAATGAGACAAAAGTGCGAACGTTACTTGCCAGTCCCCTCGGTGAAGTCACATTCTTGTCATGTGACGCCTCGTCCGCCGCACCGACCGAGCGGTGGAGGGGCCATGAGCCGAAAGAGGAGTGGTGGCCATGGGTCAGTCCGCCGGATACGTGCACATCTCCGTCCGCAACGCGCAGCGCCGGGCCGACGGCATGTCCCGCCGAGGCCAGGCCCGCGCAGGCCTGCGCCTGGCCGGTGGCACCGACGCCCCCGACTCCCAGACGGCGCCGACGCCGGTCCTGGCGCCGAACGGCATCCCGGGTCCCCAGGCGGTGGCCCGGGAGAACGAGGCCCGCGGGTTCGTCATCTACGTGGGCATGGACGAGCTGGCCGCCTCGGCCGCCGGCACCTCCCTCACGCGGCTGGCCAACGAGCTGCGCCACTACGTGGAGTCCCTCGTCCCCGGGGCGGAGTCGCACGCCGCCGTCGCCCTGGCCCCCGCCGGGGCCGAGGGCCGCGACCTCGAGGTCGTGCGCCAGGTGCTCGGCGATCCGACCGTGCAGGGCGGTGCCAGTCCCGACCTGGCACAGGCGCCGGCCCCCGTGTCCACGCGCCAGCCCGGTGTGCTGATCGACCTGTCCCGGCGCGAGGTGCAGCTGGACGGCGAGTCGCTGAACCTCACCTTCAAGGAGTTCGAGCTCCTGAACTACCTCGTGGAGAACGGTGAGCGCACCGTCGGCCGCGAGGAGCTGCTCGACGCCCTGTGGCGCAACGCCGACGAGGTGCCCAACGAGCGCACCATCGACGTGCACATCCGCCGACTGCGCGCCAAGCTCGGCCGCCTGGCGAACACCGTGCGCACCGTGCGCGGCCAGGGCTACCGCTTCTACCGCCACCCCGAGGTGGTCGTGTGGGCGGCGCCGGAGTACTGCATCTGACCTGCGCCCGCCCGTGTCCGGCGACGGCCCCCGCTCACCCGAGCGGGGGCCGTCGCCGTAGCCTGGCCGCATGAGCACCGCCGACGCGAAGACCCTGATCGTCCTCCGGCACGCCAAGGCCGGCTGGCCCGACGCGGCCGACGACCATGCCCGCCCGCTCGCCGAGCGAGGCCACGCCCAGGCGCCCGCCGCCGGCGACTGGCTCCGCGAGCACGACCTCGTCCCGGACGCCGTCGTGTGCTCCGATGCGCTGCGCACCCGTCAGACGTGCGTGTGGGTGTGCGAGCGCCTGGGCGAGCTGGCACCCACGCCCTACCTGGACCCGCGGCTCTACGGCGCCGACGCGGCGCGGGCCCTGGCCGTCGTCAACGAGACGGAGGAGACCACGCGACGGCTGCTGGTGGTGGGCCACATGCCGTGGGTGCAGGAGCTGGGCATGCGGCTGATGAGCCTGGACTCGGACCAGGACGCGGCGCTGCGCATGAGCGAGCACTACCCGACGCTCGGGATGCAGGTGTTCCGGGTGGAGAAGCCGTGGGCCGAGCTCGACGGCCGCGACGCCGCCCTGACGCACTTCGTGGTTCCGGGGCGCTGACCTCCGCGGCGGCGCGCGTGGCAGAGGCGCGCCGACATGACGAAGGCCCCGCTCCAGCAGGAGCGGGGCCTTCCGATCGTGCGCCCAAAGGGATTCGAACCCCTGACCTTCTGTTCCGTAGACAGACGCTCTATCCAGCTGAGCTATGGGCGCATCATCCGATCCGCCGGAGCGGCTCGAACTCGTAGAACACTACAGGACCTCTCCGGCGAAGTGCAAATCGACGGTCTGCGGCGGTCTGTGTCGGGGGTGTGGCGGGGGCGCGGCCATGATAGCCGGGCTCGGGTACCATGGCAGGACCGTGCGGCCACAACGATGTGGTGCGCGCTTCGGCGGTGCACGCATCGGAGTGGACGGGACGGAACGGCCCCGGACCCCAATGGGAGGACTCTCCACCATGGCTGACAACGCCACCACCTCGTTCGCGGATCGCGCCCTGGCGGACGCGCCCACGGACTACGCCCAGCTGCGCGAGTGGGTCGCTCAGATTGCAGAGCTGACGCAGCCGGACTCCGTCCAGTGGGTCGACGGCTCCGAGGAGGAGCGCGACCGCCTCGCGGACGAGCTCGTGGCGGCGGGCACCCTGACCCGCCTGGCCGAGGACAAGTTCCCCAACTCCTTCGCCGCGTTCTCCGATCCCGCCGACGTCGCCCGCGTGGAGGACCGCACCTTCATCTGCTCCGAGAAGGAGGAGGACGCCGGCTTCACCAACAACTGGATGGACCCGGCGAAGATGCACGGCATCCTCGACGACGCGTTCACCGGCGCCATGCGCGGCCGCACCATGTACGTGATCCCGTTCGTGATGGGCCACCTCGACGCCGAGGACCCGAAGTACGGCGTGGAGATCACCGACTCCGCCTACGTGGTCCTGTCGATGCGCATCATGGCCCGCATCGGCCAGGACGTGCTGGACAAGATGTCCCGCGAGCAGGCCTTCTACGTGCCGGCCGTGCACTCCGTGGGCGCCCCGCTGGAGCCGGGCGAGCAGGACGTGCCGTGGCCGTGCAACGAGACCAAGTGGATCGTGCACTTCCCCGAGGAGCGCTCCATCTGGTCCTTCGGCTCCGGCTACGGCGGCAATGCCCTGCTCGGCAAGAAGTGCTACGCGCTGCGCATCGCCTCCGTGATGGCCCGGGACGAGGCCTGGCTCGCCGAGCACATGCTGATCCTCAAGCTGACCAACCCCGAGGGCCGGTCCTACCACATCACCGGTGCCTTCCCGTCGGCCTGCGGCAAGACCAACCTCGCCCTCATCGACCCCACGATCGAGGGCTGGAAGGCCGAGACCCTGGGCGACGACATCACCTGGATCCGCGCCGGCAAGGACGGCGAGTTCCGCGTGATCAACCCGGAGACCGGCTACTTCGGCGTCGCCCCCGGCACCGGCTGGTCCACCAACCCGAACGCCATGCGCGCGATCTCCAAGGGCAACTCCATCTTCACCAACGTCGCCCTCACCGACGACGGCGGCGTGTGGTGGGAGGGCATGACGGACGAGGTCCCCGAGCACCTCACCGACTGGCGCGGCAACGACTGGACGCCCGAGTCCGGCACCCCGGCCGCCCACCCGAACTCCCGGTTCTGCACGCCCATCGAGCAGACGGACATGCTGGCCGACGAGTACCGCGACCCGCGGGGTGTGAAGCTGGACGCCATCCTGTTCGGCGGCCGCCGCAAGACCACCGTGCCGCTGGTGACCGAGGCCTTCGACTGGGAGGACGGCATCCTCAAGGGCGCCACCCTCTCCTCGGAGACCACCGCGGCCGCCGCCGGCGCCGTCGGCGTGGTGCGCCGCGACCCGATGGCCATGCTGCCGTTCCTCGGCTACGACGCCGGCGACTACCTGGCCCACTGGGTCAGGGAGTCCGGCAAGGCCGACCCGGAGAAGCTGCCGCGCATCTACCTGGTCAACTGGTTCCGCCGCAACCGCGACGGCGGCTTCGCCTGGCCCGGCTTCGGCGAGAACTCGCGCGTCCTGAAGTGGGTCGTGGAGCGCCTCGAGGGCAAGGCCGAGGCCGAGGAGACCCCGATCGGTCTCGTGCCGGCCGCGGGCTCGCTCGACCTGTCCGGCATCGAGGTGTCGGCCGAGGACCTCGAGGACGCCCTCAAGGTCGACGCCGCGGAGTGGGCCGAGGAGAACGAGCTCATCGAGCAGTGGCTCGGCCGGTTCGGCGAGTCGCTGCCCGCCGTCGTGCGTGAGCGCTTCGAGGCGCAGAAGGCCCGGTTCGCCCAGGCCTGAGCCCCGCCGCACGCGGAACGGCCCGCACCCGTGAGGGGTGCGGGCCGTTCCGCGCTCCGGGGCCGGATCAGGCGGCGAGCCAGAGGTCCGGGCCGAAGATCTCGTAGCGGATGGACGTCGCGGGCACGCCGGCGTCGATCAGCTTCGAGCGGGTGGACTGCATGAACGCGAGCGGGCCGCACAGGATGTAGTGCCCGTCGCGGGGCAGTTCGACGTCGTCGAAGTGCATCACACCCTCGACGGTCGTGACGCCCTCGGGGTCCTGTTCGGGTCGCACCCCGAGGAAGAGGCGGGCGTCACCGTGCGGCAGCGCCGCCAGGGACTCCGTCACCTGTTCCCGCAGGGCCACGGCCTCCCAGGACGCGTCGCCGTGGAAGAGGAGGACCTGGCGGTCCGAGCCCTGCTGGGCGAGGGCGTCCATGATCGCCGCGGCCGGGGTGATGCCGATGCCGGCGGTCGCCAGGACCAGGGGAGCGGTGGAGTCCTCGTCCTCGAGGGTGATGTCGCCGTAGGGGTTGGACAGCTCGATGACGTCGCCGACCTCCACGTTCTGGATGAGCATCGGCGACACCTCGCCGCCCTCGTCCAGCTTCACGGTGATGACGCGCTCGGTGGTGGACCCGGCCTTCTCGGAGAGGGAGTACTGGCGGCACTGGCGCAGGCCGTCCTCGACCTTCAGTCGTACGGACACGTAGCCGCCGGCCTTGCCGCGGGTCTGCGGGGTGTCGTCGGCCGGCTCGAAGCGGAAGGTGACGGCCGCGTTGCCGGTGGGCTCCTTCGCGACGACCTTCCAATCCGTCCACATCCTGTCGTTGGCCTGCTGGGCGTAGAGGCCCTTCTCGATCTTGATGAGGGCGTCGGCCATGAGCCAGTAGACCTCGGTCCAGGCGTCGGCCACCGCGGGGGTGACGGCGTCGCCGAGCACCTCGCCGATGGCCCAGAAGAGGTTCTCGTAGACGATCGGGTACTGCTCCTCGACGATGCCGAGGGCGGTGTGCTTGTGGGCGATGCGGGACAGGACGGCCTCGGGCAGGGTGCCCGGGTTCTCGAGCAGGTGCACCGCGAACTTCACGATGGAGCCGGCGAGGGCCTGCGCCTGCTCGCCGTTGCGCTGGTTGGCGCGGGAGAAGACGCCGTCGAGGAGCTCGGGGTGGGCCTCGAACATGTGGGCGTAGAACAGGGGCGTGATCTCCGGCATGTGCTCGGCGACGACGGCGGCGGTGGCCTCGATGACGGGGCGGGACTTCTCGGACAGCACGGGGGTCTCCGTCTCCTCGGTGGGGAATCTTGCGCTGATTTTGCCAGATTACACCCGGCCGTCGCCGCCGGGAACTCGCCCCCGGCCCGTTCCGTCAGTGCGCCACGGGGATCTCCGGCAGGCCCAGCAGCACGGGCCCGCCGACAGGCCCAGCGCTCACCAGATCCCGGATCCGCACGGTGTCGAGCTCGGCGAGGAAGGCCTCGCGTGCGCGGTGCAGGGCGCCGCGCAGGCGGCAGTCGCCGGCGTAGGGGCACGCCACCCCGGAGTCGCGCCCGGCGCAGTCGATCACCTCGTCGCGGCTGCTCAGCGAGCGCACGAGCTCGCCCACACGCTGGTCCAGACCGGCCGCGGCGATCATGGCCCCGCCGTGCCGACCGCGCAGCACCTCGATGGTCCCGCGGCGGCGCAGCTCGGCGACCGCCTTGATCACGTGGTTGTAGGGCACCTGGATCCGGTCCGCGATCTGCTGGCTGGTGAGCCGTTCGCCCTCGGCGGCCGCGAGCGTCATCAGCACCCGCAGGCAGACGTCGGTGTAGGCGCTCAGCTTCATCCCCCCATCATCCCACCGGTGCACGGCCCCGCCGCGCCTGCGGTGTCCGGGCCGGTTGGCATACTGACGCCATGGACGCCACCTCGCACCCCGACGCCGGCCCCCGCCTCCCCGAGACCTCCGTACCGGGGGGCGACGCCGCGCTGCACGAGGAGGCCCTGGCCGTCCTGCGTCGGCTCGTGGACCGGACGGACGCGCGATTCAAGGACGGGCAGTTCGAGGCGATCGAGGCGCTCGTGGCCCACCGCCGCCGCGCCCTGGTGGTGCAGCGCACCGGCTGGGGCAAGTCCGCCGTGTACTTCGTGGCCTCCCTGCTGCTGCGCGCCCGCGGCGCAGGGCCCACCCTGATCGTCTCCCCGCTGCTCGCGCTCATGCGGGACCAGGTCGCGGCCGCGGCCCGGGCGGGCGTGCGCGCGGTGTCCGTGAGCTCGGCGAACGCCACGGAGTGGGACGAGGTCCGCGCTCGGCTCGCGGCGGACGAGGTGGACGTGCTGCTGATCTCGCCCGAGCGCCTCACGAACCCCCGGTTCCGGGACGAGCAGCTGCCGGACCTCGTGGCGCGCATGGGCCTGCTCGTGGTGGACGAGGCCCACTGCATCTCCGACTGGGGACACGACTTCCGGCCGGACTACCGCCGCATCCGGGACCTGATCGGGCTGCTTCCCGCCGAGGGGCCGCGCGCGGTGCCCGTGCTGGCCACCACCGCCACGGCCAACGCCCGTGTGGTGGCGGACGTGGTGGAGCAGCTCGGCGTCGCCTCCGAGCAGGACGTGTTCGTGCTCCGCGGCCCCCTGGCCCGCGCCTCGCTGCGCCTGGGCGTGCTGCGCATGCCCAGCCCGGCCGCGCGCCTGGCCTGGCTCCTCGACCACCTCGGGGACCTGCCGGGCTCCGGGATCGTCTACACCCTCACCGTCTCCGCCGCCGAGGACACGGCGCGCGCCCTGCGCGAGGCGGGGCACGAGGTGGTCGCCTACACGGGCCGCACGGACCCGGAGCGTCGCGCCGAGATCGAGGAGGACCTCAAGGCAAACCGGGTGAAGGCCGTCGTGGCCACCTCGGCGCTCGGCATGGGCTTCGACAAGCCGGACCTGACGTTCGTGGTGCACCTCGGTGCGCCGGGCTCTCCCGTGGCGTACTACCAGCAGGTCGGCCGCGCCGGCCGAGGGACGGACCACGCGGACGTGCTCCTGCTGCCCGGGCCCGAGGACCGTCGCATCTGGGAGTACTTCGCCACCGCCTCCATGCCGGACGAGGAGCAGGCGCGCGCCGTGCTGGGGGCGCTCGCGGACCACGGCGGGGCCCTCTCCGTGGCGGCGCTCGAGCCGGCCGTGCGGATCAAGCGCACCTCCCTGGAGCTGCTGCTCAAGGTCCTCGCCGTGGACGGGGCGGTCGAGCGGGTGGGCGGCGGCTGGCGCGCCACCGGGCGGGAGTGGACGTACGACGCCGAGCGGTACGCCCGCGTGGCCGAGGCCCGCCGGGCCGAGGAGCGGCTCATGCTCGACTACCAGACCACGGACCGGTGCCGCATGGAGTTCCTGGCCCGCACCCTGGACGACCCCACCGCCGCGCCGTGCGGCCGCTGCGACGTCTGCGCCGGCCCCTGGTACCCGACGGGATCGGACGGGGCGGCGCGTGAGCGCGCGGAGGCCGCCCTGCGCCGCACCGGTGTGCCGATCGAGCCCCGTCGCATGTGGCCCTCGGGCATGGACCGGCTCGGCGTGCCCGTCAAGGGGCGCATCGCGTCCGAGTCACAGGCCGAGGAGGGCCGCGCGCTCGCCCGCCTGACAGACCTCGGGTGGGGCACCGTCCTGCGGGACCTGCTGGACCGGGAGGACGCCCCGGTGCCGGAGGAGGTCCTGCGGGGCGCCGTCGACGTCCTGGCCGGCTGGGGGTGGCGGACGCGGCCGATCGCCGTCGTCGCGATGCCCTCGCGCACCCGCCCGCAGCTGGTGGGGTCGTTCGCCGAGGGGATCGCCCAAATCGGCCGGCTTCCGTTCCTCGGCTCGCTCGAGCACGCGCGCGGCGGCCCCACGGCCGGGCCGGGCGGCAACAGCGCCTACCGGCTCGGGTCCGTGTACGGCCGGTTCGCCGTCCCCGAGTCGATGGCGCAGATGCTGCGCACCGCCCCGGACGCCGGCCGCCACGGCCCCGTGCTGCTCGTCGACGACCTCGTCGACTCGCGGTGGTCGCTCGCCGAGGCTGCGCGGGTGCTGCGCGAGGCCGGCGCCCAGGGGGTGCTGCCGCTCGTCCTCGCCCAGGCCGGATGAGCCGCCGCGGTCAGCGCTCCGCGCGGACGATCGCCAGCACGGCGTCGCGGAGCGCCTCCATGGTGGCGGCCGTGCGGGCCTCGCCGTTGTAGCGCAGGAACGGCTCCGTGTTGGACGGGCGGAGGTTGAACCACCACGTGCCGTCCTGGGCGGCGACCGTGGTGCCGTCCATGCGGGTCACCGTGGTGGCCACCCCGGCGAAGTCCTCGTGCACGGCCTGGCCCTCGCCGACGCCCTCGCCCACGGCGGGGGCGAACTGCGCCACCACCGCGGCCACGGCGGCGTCCTTGTCCACGACCTGCGAGTTGATCTCTCCGGAGGCCACGTACGGCTCGTACTCCTCGGCCAGCTCGGACAGCGGCTGCTCCTGGCCGCCCAGGGCCGCCAGCACGTGCATGGCCGCGAGCATGCCGGTGTCCGCGTTGAAGAAGTCGCGGAAGTAGTAGTGCGCGGAGTGTTCGCCGCCGAAGACGGCGGACTCGGCGGCCATGACCGCCTTGATGAAGGAGTGGCCCACGCGGGTCTCCACGGCCCGGCCCCCGTCGGCCGCCACGAGCTCGGGGACGGCGCGGGAGGTGATCAGGTTGTGGATGACCACGGGGGTCTGCTCACCGTCGGCCTTCGCGCGGGCGATCTCGCGGCGGGCCACCAGGGCGGTGACCGCGGAGGGGGAGACCGGGGCGCCCTGCTCGTCGATCACGAAGCAGCGGTCGGCGTCGCCGTCGAAGGCCAGGCCGATGTCCGCGCCGTGCTCCACGACGGCGGCCTGCAGGTCCCGGAGGTTCTCCGGTTCCAGCGGGTTGGCCGGGTGGTTCGGGAAGGTGCCGTCCAGCTCGAAGTAGAGCGGCTCGATCTCCAGCGGCAGGGCGGCCAGCTCGGCGTCGCCGAGGACAGCCGGGGTGGTCTTGCCCGCCATGCCGTTGCCCGCGTCCACCACGACCTTCAGGCGGCGCACCCCCGTCAGGTCCACGAGCGAGCGCAGGTACGCGGCGTAACCGGGGAGGATGTCCTCCTCCGTCACGGTGCCGGTGGTCTCGGCCGCGGGGATCTCACCGGCGTCGAGGTAGGCCTGGGCCGCGTCGCGGATCTCGAACAGCCCGGTGTCCGAGGAGACCGGCACGGCGCCGGCCTGGGCCATCTTCATGCCGTTGTACTCGGCCGGGTTGTGCGAGGCGGTGAACACCACGCCAGCGGCCTGCTTCACGCCCGCCGCGTAGTAGAGCATGTCCGTGGAGATCAGCCCCAGGGTGACGACGTCGGCGCCGCGGCGCGTGGCACCCTCGGCGAAGGCCGTCATGAACGCGGGCGAGGAGGGGCGCATGTCCCCGCCGACCAGCACGGTCTGACCGGCCAGGCCCAGCACGTCCACGAAGGCCGCGCCCACCGCGCGGACGCTCTCCGCCGTGATGGATTCGCCCACGATGCCGCGGACGTCGTACGCCTTGAAGGAGTCGTGCAGGTCGAGGGAGGGGGTCGAGGTAGTCACCCGACCGATCGTAGTGGACAGCCTGGATACAGTGAGGGCGTGCCCCCGACCACTCCGCCCCCGAGCGCGGGGCCCCCGGCCGTCCCGCCGTCGGGACCCGCGCCGGCCGCTCCCGGGGAGCCCGCGTACCGCAGGCTGCTGATCGGGCTGTTCCTGGCGGGGGTGGCCACGTTCGCCCAGCTCTACTCCCCGCAGGGCCTGCTGCCGCTCGTCAGCGACGACCTGGGCGTCCCCGCGGACCGTGCCGCCCTGCTCGTCTCCGCCAGCACACTCGGCCTCGCCCTGTCGGTGGTGCCGTGGTCCGTGGCCGGGGACCGGTGGGGCCGCCGACGCGCCATGGTGGTCTCGATGGTCTCCGCCAGTGCGTGCGCGCTCACGGGCGTCCTCGCACCCACGTTCGAGGCCATGCTGGGCCTGCGCCTGCTCGAGGGCATGGCGCACGGGGGTGTCGCGGGACTCGCCGTGGCGCTGCTGGCGGAGGAGGTGGTCCCGCACGCGGTCGCGGCGGCCGCCGGCACCTACATCGCCGGCACCACCCTCGGCGGGCTCTCCGGCCGGCTCCTCGCCCTGCCCGTCGCGGAGGCGTCCTCGTGGCGCGGCGGGATGCTGGCCGTCACCGTGGTCGGGGTGCTGTGCACGGTCGGCTTCCTGGCGATCACGCCGCGTGCCCGACGTTTCACGCCGTCGCCCACCTCCCCGGCGACGCTCGTGCGCATCGTGCGCGGTCACCTGCGCTCGCCGGAGCTCGTCGCCGTCTACCTGCAGGGGGCGCTGCTGATGGGCGGGTTCGTGGCGCTGTACAACTTCGTGGGGTACCGCCTGCTCGGCCCGCCGTTCTCCTGGACGCCGACGGCGGCCGGGCTCGTCTTCCTCGCCTATCTCGCGGGCACGTGGTCGTCGCCGCGCGCGGGCCGGCTGGCCGCGCGGGTGGGACGGCTGCCCGTCCTGGCCGGCGCGACGGCGGCCATGGCGGCGGGCGTCGCCCTCACGCTGGTCCCGCATCCGGCGGTGCTGGTGCCCGCCCTCGTGCTCGTGACGGGCGCGTTCTTCGCCGCCCACGCCGTGGCCTCCGCATGGTCCGGGACGGCCGCCCCCACGGGCCGCGCCCAGTCGACCTCCCTGTACAACTTCGCGTACTACGCCGGCTCGAGTCTCTTCGGCTGGCTGGGCGGCGTGTTCCACGAGTCCCACGGGTGGCCGGGGACGGTGCTGATGGTCCTGGCCCTGGTGCTGACCGCCCTGGTGAGCGCCGTCGTCGTGCTGCGCGGACGCGGGACGGCCCCGGCGCGCTGAGCCGGGGCCGTCGTGGGGGCGGGTGTCAGCGGGCCGACCCGCGGGTCACCAGCCGAGGGCCTCGGCATCCGTGCCGGTGGCGGACCGGGCCTGGTCGCGCCAGGCGGCGAGGACCTCCGGGTCCTGCAGCTCGAGCCACGCGATCATCTGCTGGTAGGTCACGCAGTAGGTGTCCTCCTCGACGCAGACCTCGCGCATGACCTTCTCCACAGCCGGGTTGAACGCGTTGAGACCCCAGTCGTTGAAGTGGTTGCCGAAGACCAGCGGGGCGCGGTTGCCCGCGAACGCCGAGTCCTACATGTAGCGGTAGGTGCGGTACTGGAAGTCGGTGAGTCGGGCGACGTCCTCCGGGATGTCCTTGCCGCCGTTGCCGGAGATCCAGAAGTTGTAGTCCATCGCCATCACGAACGGGCTGGCCGCGTCCTTCTCGGCGAGCACGGGGGACCAGGTCATCGGCATCTCGAACTCCCAGATCCCGTCCTCCTGGTAGGGCCAGGCGACGCCGGAGGCGGCCGCGGCACGCGACGTGTCGTACTCGAGTCCGTTGTCCTTCCACATCGGGACGAGCTGGTCCCACTCCCCGTCGAGGCAGGGCAGACGTCCGCCCTTGACGTCGTCGGGGGTGACCTCCAGCGCCGGCAGGGAGCTGCCCGGGTTGTAGGCGCCGGGGTCGGAGAGGATGTCCGCGAACGAGCCGTACTCCCGCTCCCACTCGGCCGTGGACCACTGGTCTGCGCCGTACCTCGTGGGCGCGCACAGGTGGCCCGCGTAGTGGGTGCCGATCTCGTGGCCGGCGGCGTGGGCCGTGTTGATGTTCTCGATGCGCTGCGCCACCTCGGCCTCGTCGCCGCCGAACTCCGTGCCCACGTAGCCGGGCTCGTTGCCGGGCGCCGTGTAGTTCTCCCGGTTGGCGGTCTCGATCAGGTTGATCGCGGACTGGAACACCGTGAACTTCGCGTCGGAGTCCGCCGCCGCGTCCAGGAAGGTCTTCCAGCGCGCGTCCTGACGGCCGCCGTCGAAGGAGAAGAGGACGAACTGCGGCGGGCGCTCCTCCGCCGTGAAGGCCCGCATCGGCACGCCCTCATGGGAGCGGGCGGCCAGGGGGACCGCGGGGCCCGCGGGGTCTGCGGCGGCCGACGGCGAGCCCTCGCCGGACGACGCCGCAGCCTGCGAGGAGGCCGCATCCGAGGACCGTCCCTGCGAGGACGAGGCCTCGGATCCGTCCGCAGATGCGGGCGAGGAGACGGCAGCGTCCGTGGCGCCGGAGGACCCGGCTGCCGTCCCCTCGTCCCCCTGCGGGGCGGCGCAGCCGACCAGCACGAGGGCGAGCGCCACCGACGTCCCCCACCAGCGGCGTCGCCGGGGCGAGGGGGTGTCGACGGTGCGGGCGGACGGGCGGGGGAAGGACATGCGGTCTCCTGGCTCGGTCGAGTGGCGGGCGGAGTGTCTCCTCCCTGGCCGCCGTGACCAGGCACGGAGAACTCCACGCTCCACCGTAGGCGAGGCCCTCGGTGGCTCTGGAGCCCTGGCAGAACTGTGACCAGGTTGTGATGTGGCGCCGCGGCCGCCGGCATGGCCCTCGCGGGCCACACCTAGACTGGAGGCATGGAATATCTCGTCCCTGTCCTCGCGGTGGTCGTCATCGGCGCCCTCGCGTTCGCCGCCGCCCGGTGGATGTCGGCCGGTCGAGCGCGTCAGGCGGCGGACCAGCGCACGCCGTCCGGCCGCGGGCTGGACATCGGACCGGAGCGGGCGCGTCTGGCAGCGGGGCTGCTGGACGAGGACGCCCATCGGCGCGTGTACGGGCACATCGCCCAGAGCCGCGTGATGGAGGCCGTGCGCGACTACCGCGCCCACACCGGGCGCGGCCTGAAGGACGCCGTCATGGACGTGCAGTCCCTCGCCGTGCATCCGCAGGTCTACTCCGAGCCGGCGCAGGAACCGGACGCCACGTCCGCCGGAGTCGCGGGGCCCGTTCCCGCCGATCATGGGGAGCCCCACCGGGACGACGCGGCCCCGGCCGACACCCCCGGGCCGAAGCGGCCCGGACAGGATTCGAGCGGGCGGGGGGAGCCGGACGCCCAGACGCCCGATCGCGAGACCTCTGACGCCGTGGCCGAGGACGACGCCCGGCAGGACACCGACCACGCCTCGGCCGCGCCGCGTCCGACGGCGCCGTCCGCCGACGAGTTGACGACCCTGACCGTCCCGGCCGAGTGGACCGCCGCCCCCGCCGAGGAGGAGCTCCCCTTCGAGGTCGAGGTGATGCGGGGGACGGAGTCCGTCCGGCTCTCCTCGCAGGACCTGCCGCCGTGGCTGCGCGACCAGCTCTCCGCCATGGTGCGGGACGGCAACCTCGAGTCCGCCGCCGTCCAGCTGTCCAGCCACTCGGAGCTCTCCGTCCCGGAGGCGTACGAGCTGCTGCGCCGCATGCGCGAGCGCCGCGGGGAGGGCTAGTCACCAGCCGGTCGACACGTCAGGTCCCCGCGCGCAGACGCGAAGAGGGCCGGAATCGCGTGGATTCCGGCCCTCTCTCGCGGAGACGGGGGGATTTGAACCCCCGGCCCAACTTTCGTCGAGCCCTTCATTAGCAGTGAAGTCCATTCGGCCGCTCTGGCACGTCTCCTCCGTCCGGCGCGCCTCGCACGGGGCGACGCGCGGTCAGACCGGTTCAGCTTAGCGCGCCAGGCCAGGGCAGGGCAAAGGAGCGGCGTGCTCACGGACGGATCACCACCGCGCACGAGCGGGGCCCCGGATCCATGGATCCGGGGCCCCGCGTGATCTGTCAGTCGTCCGGCCTGAGGCCGACGCGTCCGTTCAGATCAGATGCGATCCTTGCGGTCGTTGCGGCCGTCGAGGTCGCGATCGGTGGCGTCGCCGTCGACCTTGACGTCCTCGTGGCGGACCTCCTCGGTCACCGTCTCGGTGTCCTGCACCTGGCGCTTGCCCAGGGAGACCTTCTCGGCGTCCACGGTCTTGTTGACGACCGGGGTCTCCTCGTAGGTGGTCACCTCGACGTCGCCGTCGCGGCCGGCGGTGCGGGCCTCGGCGGAGTTCGGGTCGACGGACTCGCGCTCCACCACGACCTCCTCGCGGGTGACGGGCACCTCGACGGTCTCGGTGGTGGTGTAGGCCTGCTTGCGCAGACGGACACGGCCGGAGGCGCGGCGCTCGGTGCCGACGTTCAGGTGCTCGTCCTTGACGACGACGGAGTCGGCGTCGGTCACGTCGCGGCGGTCACGGTCGGTCACGTCGCGGCGGTCGCCGTCCACGACGGCCTCGTCGCGGCGGTCGGCCACGCCGGCCACACCCGCGGTGCCGGCCACGCCGGCGGCGCCGGCGTCGGTGCGCACGTCGTCACG
This sequence comes from Micrococcus luteus, assembly GCF_022664405.1. NCBI lineage: Bacteria > Bacillati > Actinomycetota > Actinomycetes > Micrococcales > Micrococcaceae > Micrococcus > Micrococcus luteus. The sequence continues at coordinate 21,664 of NZ_JAKRLB010000023.1, forward strand.
ACGCACGTCGCCGTCGTGATCCGCGGCGGAGTACTCCATGGAGTAGTACTCGTAGATGCGCTGCTCCTCCTCGGGGGTCAGCGAGCCGTCCGCGTCCACGTTCGGGGCGTCCTTCACGAAGGACTTCTCGAAGGGCACCGTGATGCCGTCGGCGGTGGTCTGGGCCTGCTGCAGCGGCACGAAGGTCTCGCGGGCGCCGAACAGGCCGGTCTTCACCGTGACGAAGGTGGGCTCGTTGGTGACGTCGTCGAGGTAGACCTGACCGACGGAGCCGATCTTGTCGCCGTCGGTGGCGAAGACGGTGGAGTTCTGCAGCTGGTCGAGAGCGTTGCGGTCCATGAGGAATTCTCCTTCTGAATTGGTGTTTTGTTGCCTTACGCTCATTCACAATTCCCCATGGGCCCGAGTGGCGTCAACCATTGGCCCCCCAGATTCCCAATTCCCAGACTTCTCCCAGAATCTCGGTGTGATCCGCATGATTACGCGGATCCTCCGTCCGTGCCTGCTGTGGATCCTGGGGGATCGGTGGGAGTGTGGCGCATGCGGTTCGCGACCCTTGACGGCCACCGATATTGTGTGGAATATGCGCGCCGCAGGCGTGAAAACGATCCCGAGGAGAGTGGAGGCCCCATGTCCGAGCCCCTGGTGGCCGAGCGCCGCCTCGCAGTGGTGGGAGCCGGCCCCCGCGGCGTCATGCTGCTGGAGCGGATCCTCGCCCGGCTCGAGGGCGCGGCCCCGGACGCACACCCCCGGCGGCTGCGCATCGACGTCGTGGACCCCTACCCGCCCGGGCCAGGGCGGGTGTGGCGCACGGACCAGTCCGAGCTGTACCTCATGAACACCCCCGCGTTCTTCCCGACCGCGTGCGCCGCCGACAACCCCGGTCTGCGCCCCTCCACCGCCGCCCAGACCTTCGACCAGTGGCGTCGCGTGCACCCGGAGGCCAGCCTCGGCGTACGCCGCCACCAGTACCCGGCCCGAGCGGTCTACGGGCGCTACCTCCGGCACCTGTACAAGGACGTCGTCGCGGGGCTGCGCGCCCGCCCCGAGGTCGTCGAGGTCGTCGAGCACCGCGCGGAGGCCACCGCCCTGCACCCCCGGCCCGACGGCGGCGCCCGCCTCGAGCTGCGCGACGCCGACGGTGCGGTCTCCGCGCTCGACGCGGACGCCGTCGTGCTCTGCCTGGGCCATCAGCCGGCGGAGCTCAGCCCCGGCCAGAACCGGATGGCCGCCGCCGCGCGGAGCAGGGACGAGCTGCACTACCAGGGCCCGCAGATCCCCTCGGACGTGGACTGGGAGACCGTGGAGGCCGGGGCGGACGTCCTCGTGCGGGGCATGGGCCTGAACGCGTTCGACCTGCTGGCCCAGCTCACCCAGGGCCGGGGCGGGGTGTACCGCCGCACCGGCGACGGACCCGGCCGGGCCCTGCGGTACGAGCCGTCGGGGGACGAGCCGCGCCTGCACCTGATGTCCCGCCGCGGCATCCCGTACCTGCCCAAGGCCGAGGTGGACGCCTTCGTGCCCCGCGGCGTCACCCTCAGCTACCTCTCCGACGCCGCCGTGGACGACCTCGCCGCCCGGCACGGGGCCCTGGACCTCGCCGAGCACCTCTGGCCGCTGCTGCACCGCGACGTGGTCCGGCACTACTACGCCACGCTCGTCCGGGCCCAGCCCGAGATCCTCGGCGGGCCCGTCGAGGCGCGCCGGTTCCTCGGCGAGCTGGTCGGCCAGCTCGAGGAGGCCGGCCGCGGCGCCCCCGTGACCTCCGCGCACGCCGAGGAGCTCCTCCAGCGGTACGCCCCCGGCCGCCGCTTCCTCGACATCCTGGCCTATGGGTCCCCGTTCGAGGACGCCGTGTTCACCTCCCATGAGGACTATCAGCGGGCCGTCGCGGACCTCATGGAGCAGGCCTGCGTGGAGGCCGCCCTCGGGGAGGAGTCCCCGTTCATGATGGCCGTCGGCGCGCTCCATGCCGGCCGACTGCGGATCAAGGCGTGGATCGCCGAGGGCCGGATCGCCGAGGCCTCCCGCATCCGGGACGTCCAGGGCTGGTTCGAGCCGCTGGTCGAGGGCCTCGCCTCCGGCCCGCCCCTGTGGCGCGTCGAACAGATGCTCGCGGTGCACCGGGCCGGCCTGCTCACCTGGGCCGGCCCCGCGCCCGTGGTCGAGGCCGAGGAACACGCATTCACCGCCCACAGCCCCCAGGTGGGCGCGCAGGACTCGCTGGGGCCCGCCGTCGTCGAGGGGGCCTGGCTGGTGGAGGCGATGATGCCGCCCAACCGCGTGCAGGCCGCCGCCTCCCCGCTGGTCCGTCAGATGCTGGCGGACGGCGTCGCCGCGGCCGGGACGTGGGAGGACGAGGAGGGTGTGCGCGTGCCCGCCACCGGCTTCGACGTCACGGCCCGCCCGTACCGGCTGCGGGCCGCGGACGGCACGGTCCACGCGGACGTGTTCGTGCTGGGCCTGCAGCTCTCGGGCGTGCAGTGGGGCACCGCGATCGCGGCCGAGGCCGGGGCCGATCCGACCGGACGTGCCCTCTTCCTCGCCGACGCCGACGCCGCCGCGGCGGCCGTGCTCGCCGGCTGAGCCCCCACGACGACGGCGGGGCCGCCCGGGTGGATCCCGGACGGCCCCGCCGTCGTCATGCCGGGGGCGGCGCCCCGCGCCCCGTCAGGGACGGGCCGGCCCGCGGCCCTTGCCGGGGTGCTCCGGGCCGTGGCCCTTGCCCGGGTGGTCACCGCCGTGGCCCGGGGTCGCGCCCACGCAGCGCAGCCACTCGCGCACGGAGTTCGCGGGCTTGCCCGGCACGCCGCGCGGATCGGTCACGCCGTCGCAGGTCTCGCCCGGGGAGGGCTCCGGCTCCGGCTCCGGGGTCGGCTCGGTCACGGGCGCGTCGAGCTGGAGGCCCACCAAGATCGGGTTGTGGTCCGAGGACCGCCACTGGTCCGCGGAGTACAGGTCCTCGGCCACGTAGTTGTGGCGCGAGTACTCCAGGGCCACGGATTCGTTCGCGTTGATCATCCAGATGTCCTGGCCGGTGATCGCCGTCGCCGCCGACGGCGAGGCGTAGATCCCGTCCAGGCTGCCGACGGCGCCGCCGAACGCGTACGAGTACTCGCCCGTGAGCGCGCCCTGCGAGACGTACCCGGCCGCCTCGAGCACGCGGATCGGGTCCTCCTTCTCGTAGGCGTTGAAGTCGCCCATGAGCAGGACGCGGTCGGTGCCGGTCTCGGCCTTCATGCGCTCGGCGAAGGCCACGAGGGCCTCGGCCTGGCCCACGCGGTCCGCGTTGTACGCGCCCTGGCCGTCGCCCGCGTCCACGTTGCCCCCGGTCGCACCGGAGCCGCCCTTGGACTTGAAGTGGTTGGTGATCGCCACGAACTCGGTGCCGGCCGCCCCCTCGGACGTGCCGTCGGCGGCGCGGAACAGCTGCGCCATCGGCTCGCGGGCGTTGTCGAAGTTCGTCTGGTCGTCCAGGATCACCGACTCGCCCACCGGGGTGACCTCGGCCGGCTGGTAGATGAACGCGGAGCGGATGACGTCCTCGTCCGTGAGCGCGGGACGCACGGTCGGGGAGGCCACGTAGGCCCAGCGCTGCTCGCCGGCCTGCGCGTTGAGGGCCTCCACGAGGTGGGCCAGCGCGTGGTCCCGGTCGAGGCCGAACTTCTCGGAGTTCTCGATCTCCTCGAGCGCGACCACCGAGGTGCCGAGGCCGTTGATCGCGGCCGCGATCTTCTCCTGCTGGCGGGCGAACGCCTCGGAGGTGTAGGCGCCGCGCGGCAGGCAGCCGTTCGTGGTGACGGGGTTGCCGGCGCGGTCGCGGTAGGCGCTGCAGCCGGCCACGTCCTGACCCAGGGTCGTGAAGTAGTTGAGCACGTTGAAGCTGCCGACGGTGACGTTGCCGCCGACCGCCTCGGGGGCGGCCTCGGCCGGGCGGGTGTCCTCGATCGTCACGGGCTGGACGGCGGCCGCCGTGGCGTCGGTGAGGTGGCCCAGCGGCTGGAAGGACCACGCGTCGAAGCGCCAGTCGAGGATGACTCCGGTGGTGAACTCCAGGCCCGCGCCCACGCGCACCGGCTGGTCCGCGTCCAGGTACGGCAGCGGATTCTGGTTGCCCGGCGAGCGCATGAAGTTCGTGGTGGCCCCGTCGTCGAGCACGATCAGGCGGCTCGCGTTGTCCGCGGCCACGGCCTGGGCCTCGGCGCCGGGGGCGGCCACCGAGGTCGGGTTGGGCAGGGGCTCGGTGCCGGGCACGATGCCCAGCGAGCCGTACTGGTTCAGGTCGTAGTTGTCCGTCACGGTCCACTCGCCGGTCGGCGCCAGGAGCATGCCCTCCAGGGCCTCGCGGTCGGCCTCGGAGAGCGGGAAGTCGACGGCGGTCGGGGCGACGGCGGCCGGCTCGGCCACCGGCGTCACGCCGCCCGCGCCCACGCGCACCTGGGTGAGGCCGTAGTGCTCGGCGGCCTCGCCGGTCACCTGGACGTGGTCGCCCAGGGCCACGGAGCCCACGGTGTCCGGGGAGTAGACGAACAGGCCGTCCGAGGCGCCGGGGGTGGCGTCCTCGGCGGAGCCGCCCGTGCCCGCGGTCTGGATGTAGTAGCCGTCGTAGCCGCCCGTGGAGTACACGGCGGTGACCACGCCGGTGGTGGTGACCTGCCGGCCGGCGTAGGGGGTGGCCGCGCCGTCGCCCTGGATCTGGGCGATCGTCAGGGCCGGCGCGGGCTCCGGATCCGGCTCGGGCTCCGGGGTCGGCTCGCCGCCGGTGGCGGCGGCGTTGGTCGGGGTGACCTGGTCGGTGACGGCGAAGTCGGCACTGTTGTCGTCCGTGTCCACGCCGTTCGTGCGGGTGAGGGACTTCGGGTCCGCGTTGGCCGAGGGGGCGCCGGCGGCCGCCGTTTCGAAGGTGTTCGTGGCTCCGTAGCCGAGCACGTCCGCGACGCCCGGCACCTGACCGGTCACCACGGAGCCGACCGGCAGGTCCGTCACGGTGCCCGCCTGGCGCGCGAGCACGATCGTGCCCTTGGTGCCCGCGGGGTTGAACGCCCCGCCGGCCACGAGGTCCGCCTCCGGCAGGGCGGCGCCCGCGGTGCCGTTGGAGCCGCCGGAGACCAGGAAGTGGCCCTTCGCGGGCACCGTGCCGGACAGCGCGACCGTGCCCTGGGTCGCGGCCGTGCCGGCGGCGGAGCGGTACTGCAGGGACCAGCCGTCGAGGCTGATCGGCTGGTCGGTGGGGTTGTAGAGCTCCACGAACTTGTGGGTGTACACGGCGTTCGCGGAGCCGCCGTTGGTGTACGCCTCGTTGATGACGAGGGAGTCGCCGGCCGGGCTGGCCTGGGAGGGCAGGGCCACGGCGGGGGCGAGCAGGGCCAGGGCGGCGGTGGTCACCGCGGTGCGCGCGGCGAAGCGGGGCAGGGGGGTCATGTCGTCCTCAGTCTCGATCTCTCTCGATGGGTCAGCGCGGCAGGCCCGCGGCGGTCAGCCAGGCATGGGCGGAGAAGACGGGGTGCGTGGCGGCGCCGCGCTGCACGCCGCGGCCCTTGCCCGGGTGGTCCTCGCCCTTCACGCGGCCCTTGCCCGGGTGGTCGGCGCCCTTGTTATGGCCCTTGCCATGACCCTTGCCCGGGTGGGTCGGGGCGGGCTGCTCCGGCTCGGTGGGGGACGGGGCCGCGGTGACCTCGAGGGCATGGCGCACCACGGTCGTGCTGCCGTCGGCGTAGCGCACGGTCATCACGAGCTCGCCCGTGCCCGCCGCGGCGGGGGCGGTGATCCCGGAGAGCGTGACGGTCTCGGAGCCCGCGGGGACGGCCACGGTGCCCAGGGCGGTCTCGGTGCCGTCGGCCGTGCGGAAGGCGACGTCGACCGCGGTCGCCGCGGGGGCGCCGTCGGAGTCCACCACGAGGTCCCCGAGGGTCAGGCCGACGGCCTGCCCGGCCTCGACCGAGGCGGGGGCGTCGGTGACCGGCACGCCGTTCTTGCCGAAGTCCGGGGCGACGGCGCCGTGGGCCGCGTCCTGGGCGCGGGCGTAGTCCGTGATCGCCTGGGAGTCCAGCAGGCCCATGTTCACGAAGTTCTGGCGGCCGGTCGCGAAGGCGGTGTAGCCGTCGGGGGCCTTGGTCGGGTCCCCGAGCGTCGTCCAGGTGTCGTCGGCCAGGAACGACTGGCTGGCCACCGTGTACATGCGGTCCGCCTGGAGCGGCTCGCCGTCGATCCACACGCCGGTCACCTTGTCCCCCTGCGGGCGGGACTCGTCGTAGGTCCAGGTCAGCTCCTCGGACCAGCCGAGGGTGAACTTGCGCACGTCGTTCCGCCAGTTCTCCTCGAGGGCCAGCTTGATGGAGGAGCCCGGGATGTCGAAGTAGGTGATGGTGTTGCCGAACGGCGCCATGTCGAGCAGCTCGCCCAGGGTGAGGCGACCGACGAGGTCGGCCGGCTTGGCCGGGAACGCGCCGCCGTCGGTGAAGCGGTCCGTCAGCAGCTCGGAGCGCAGGCCGCCGGGGTTGGTCACGCCGAGGTCCACCTCGGGGTTCGCCTGCTCGGCGGCGTGCTTGACGGCGTCGCCCACCCAGGTGCCCAGGGTGGTCTCGGCGGCGCGCGTGCCGCCGGCCTTCCAGGACCCACCGGCGTCGATCAGCTTCTGGTAGTCGGTGGTGATGGAGGCGGACAGGTCGGCCACGACCTCGCCCTGCAGGTCCTCGAAGACCGCGACGGCCTCCTGCTCGATCGCGTACACCTGGGCGGTGACGGGGGATTCCGCGGCGGCCTCGGCGGGGGCCTGCGTGGACCGGGCCAGCAGGCGCGGGGTGAGCCCGGTGACCTCGCCGTCGGCGCCCACGGTCAGCTCGACGGCGGTCAGGTGGCTGCCGGAGGCGCCCGCCTGGATCACGGGGCGGTGGGCGCCGCCGGCCACGGTGTCGTACTGGTAGAGCTGGTGGGTGTGGGCGTTGAAGATGAGGTCCACGGCGGAGGAGGTCTCGCCGACGATGCGGTCGAACTCGGCCCGGGCCGCCCGCTCGGCGGCCAGCTCGCCCGCGCCGGCGGCGCCGTCGTGGTACGAGGCCACGATCACGTCGGCGGCGTCCTGGGCCTCCAGCTCGTCCGCGACCGCGTTCACGGCGGCGACCTCGTCGAGGACCTCGTTGCCCTTCAGGCCCGCGCCGGTGGTGGTCGCGTACAGCTCGTTGGGGGAGGCGCCGATGACCGCGACGCGCACGCCGTCGACGTCGAAGACGGCGTGCGAGGTGAGGACGGGCTCCTTGCTCGTCGGGTCCACCAGGTTGGCGGAGAGCACCGGGAACTGGGCCCGGGACTCCACACGGCCCTGCAGGTCGTCCAGGCCCTTGTCGAACTCGTGGTTGCCGGCGGTCAGCGAGGCCAGGCCGAGCGCGTTCATCACGTCGATCGTCGGGTTGTCCTGCTGCACGTTGGACACGGACTTCGAGCCACCGATCAGGTCGCCGGCGCTGGTCAGCAGCGTGGAGCCGGCGCCGTGCTCGGCCTCGAACGCGGTGCGGTAGTCCTCCACGGTGTCCGCGAACTGCGTGCCGATGTAGTCCGCGGACAGCGCGCCGTGGAAGTCGTTGAAGGACAGGATCGAGATGGTGGTCTCGTCCGCGGCGGCCGTCTCGACGGCCAGGGCGGGCGCCGCGCTCGCGGGCGCGAGGACGAGGACGGTGCAGGCGGCCGTGGTGACGGCACGGCGGCGGAACAGGCTGGGCATGGCTCTCCCCGGGATGCGTGATGACAGAGGTGCGCCGCCGGTGGACGGCGGGGTGACGCGCCGAGTCCACCACATCCAGGTGGCCCCCAGGTGAACGAGAGGCGGCGGGCCGTCCGGCCCGCCGCCTCTCGTCGTGTGCACGCGGATGGTGAGGGATTCGAACCCTCGGCACGGGGTCACCGCACACCGGTTTTCAAGACCGGCTCCTTCGGCCGCTCGGACAACCATCCCGGGCCTGACCGCGACGGCGTGGGCCGCCGCGTCGAGGACCCACTCTAGCCCGTGGCCCGGCGGGCGACCGGTGGCGAGTCCGGCCCCCCGCGCGCGAGGATGGACCCTCGACCCCCGACCAGAGGAGGAGACCCCCATGGACGTCCCCGCACAGATGCGCGCCGTGCGATTCACCGGCGCCGGCGACAACGGCGTCGTCCGCGTGGGCCACGAGCCCGTGCCGGACCCCGGCCCGGGCGAGGTGCTGGTGCACGTGGCCGCCGCGGGTCTCAACCGCGCGGACATCGCGCAGCGCGAGGGCCGCTATCCGCCGCCGCGCGGCGCCTCCGAGATCCCCGGGCTCGAGGTCTCCGGCACCGTGGCGGCGCTGGGACCCGAGGCCGGGATGCCGGGTGAGGGGCGCTTCGCCGTCGGTGACCGGGTGTGCGCGCTCCTGGCCGGCGGGGGCTTCGCCGAGTACGTCGCCGTGCCGGCGGGCCAGCTCATGGCCGTCCCCGACGGCGTCGGCCTCGTCGAGGCGGCGGCCCTGCCGGAGGTCGCCTGCACGGTGCACTCGGCGCTCGTGGGCCGTGCGGGCGTGCAGGCCGGGGACCGGGTGCTCGTGCACGGCGCCACCGGCGGCATCGGCTCCTTCGCCGTCCAGTTCCTCGCCGCGCTCGGTGCACGGGTGCTGGGCACCGCCGGCGGCCCGGAGAAGGTGGCGCTCGGCCGGCGGCTGGGCGCCGAGCACATGTTCGACCACCGCGCCGCCGAGTCCGGTGCCTTCGCCCCGTGGGTCAAGGAGGTCACGGACGGCCACGGCGCGGACGTCATCCTCGACGTCGTCGGCGCCCCGTACCTGGCGCCCAACGTGTCCGCGCTCGCCCCCGAGGGACGCATCGTGACGCTCGCGGTCCAGGGCGGCGCCGTCCCGGAGGACTTCAACATCATGAAGCTGGTGGTCAAGCGCGGCTGGCTCACGGGGGCGACGCTCCGCTCCCGCTCGGTCGTGGACAAGGCCGGGATCGTGGCCGCGGCCGAACGTGCCGTGTGGCCCCTGGTGGCGGCGGGCCGCATCGACGCGAGCGTCGGGGCGTGCTTCCCGCTCGCCGAGGCCGCCGAGGCGTTCGACTGGTTCGACTCCGCCACCCGCACGGGCAAGGTCGTGCTCGTCACCGACCCCGCCGACGCGCGCCGGCCGTCCGGCGACCGCGCATGAGGGGGCCCTTCGCACGCTTCCGTCAGGAGCGTGCCGACGACCGCGAGCTCGGCACGGGGCTGTGGCGCCGTGCCCACGACCGACTCAGCCGGGCCCTGGACCGCTACTGGCAGGTGCTGGAGGGCCAGCGGGGCACGGACGTGCTGAGCCACGAGGAGCGCAACGGCGTGGTCCACGCCGGCAACGTCCTCACGGAACGGCTCCCCGCGGTCCGTGCCCTGTGCGTCCGCCTGCACCGGGACCACGAGGGCGACGGCGAGCACATCCCGGCCGAGGCCGCCGACGTCCACCGTGAGCTCTCCCGCGCCGCACACGAGCTGGCCGCCACCGCCCAGGCCCTCGCCCTGTACCGGCTCGGCCAGGGCTCGGCGGAGTCGGTCGGCCGGCACGCCGAACGCACCCTCGGCCACCTGGACCGGGCGGAGGAGCTGGGAGCCGGGCTCTGACGGCGGCGCGCCCCGGACGGCCGGCCCGAAGACGAGAGGACCCCGCCGCGTGATCACGCGGCGGGGTCCGGGGGAGCCCCCTGCCGGATTCGAACCGGCGACCTGCTCTTTACGAGGGAGCTGCTCTGGCCAGCTGAGCTAAGGAGGCACGGACCGTGAACGGCCACGGCTGACGAGCATACCGGTTTCGCGGCCCCGATTCCACCGCACGGCCGGGCGCGCGGGCCACCGACTGTGGCCCGCGCCTTCCGCAGGCGTTCACCCCCAGGCCACGCCGCGGCCAGACGGGGACGGTTCCCTGGTGGGCACACACCGTCGACGGGAGACGCATGAGCCTGCCCCACGCCCCTCGCACCCCGGCACCCCCCGCCGCGGCCTCGTCAGCCGCGCCCCTCCGCCTGGCCGTGGTGGACATGTCCGGCACGTCCATCGTGGAGCACGGGCTCCAGGACACGGCGTTCGCCCGCACGTTGGACCAGCACGGCGTCCCGGCGGGCACGCCGGAGCACGACGACGCCGCTCGGCGGTTCCGCGCGCTCCGGCCCACCTCGCGCACGGCCGTGTTCCCCCGCGTGTTCGCCGACCGGGCGGTGGCCGCGGCGGCGACCCGCACGTTCGAGGCGGCCTTCGACGCGCTGCTGGCCGAGCACGGCGTCCGGGCCGTCCCGGGCGCGGAGGAGGCGCTCGTCCGCCTGCGCGCCCTCGGCCTCCACGTGTGCCTCTGCACCGGCTACGCCCGCCACACCCAGAACATGATCCTCGAGTCGCTGGGGTGGATGGGCCTGGCGGATCTGAGCCTCTCCCCGGACGACGCCGGCCGCGGCGTCCCCCACCCGGACATGATCCTCACCGCCCTGCTCGGTCTCGACCACGACGACGTCCGCAGCGTCCTCGTGGTCGGGGACACCGCGGAGGACATGACGGCCGGGCGCCGCGCGGGGGCCGGACTCGTGGTCGGCGTGCGCACGGGTCGCGACGCGGACGACGTCCTGCTGGCGGCGGGCGCGGACCGGGTGGTGCCGGGCCTGGCCGACGTGCCGGACCTGGTGGTCCGCACCCGCTGAGCCGGCGCCGGCCCGCCCCGCGCGGCCGCTCAGCGACGTCGCGGGGTGCGCACCCGGCGGGGCAGCAGCGCCAGCATCATGGCTTCGAGGGCCAGCTGCTCCGGCACGTTGGCGGCGATGCGCTCCCGGGCCGTGGTGACGGCGTCGATCCGGGCGAGCACCTCGGCCGAGTCGCCGGCGGTGCCGCGGGCGTACGCCTCGATCTCGTCCCGACGGTGCTCGTTGATGAGCTCGCCGTCGGCCCCCAGCTGCACGCGCAGCACGTCCCGGAACAGGCCCATGACGTCGATCATGGCCCGGTCCAGCGAGTCCCGGACGGCGCGGCGCCGCCGGCGGGTCTGGTCCTCCTCGAGCCGTTTGACGTGGTGGCGGAGCTTGGGCGGGACGGGCTCGCCGGGCTCGAGGCCCAGGGAGCGGCGCAGTGCCTCGAGCTCCTCGGCGTCCCGGGCTTCGGCGGCGGACTCGGCCTCGGCCTTGGACACCTCGGCCAACGTGGCGGCCAGGGCCATCGCGTCGGAGACGGCGGTGGCCTGGAGCGGCAGGGAGAGGATGCGCTCGCGGCGTTCGAGGGCCTCCGGGTCCCGCGCGAGGCGGCGGGCCATGCCCACGTGCGACTGGGAGATCCGGGCGGTGGTGAGCGCCGTCTCGCGGTCCAGCCCGTCGCGGCGGTGCAGCAGCTCCGCCACCTGCTCCACGGCGGGGATGCTCAGCGTGATCAGCCGGCAGCGGGAGCGGACGGTGGGGAGCACGTCCGCGGGGGACGGGGTGCACAGCATCCAGATCGTGCGGGCCGGCGGCTCCTCGATGGCCTTGAGGAGCACGTTCGTGGCGCGCTCCGTCATGCGGTCCGCGTCCTCCATGAGGAAGATCCGCCAGCGCCCGGTGGCGGGGGTGGACTGGCCGGCCTCCACGAGGGCGCGGACGTCCTCGATCCGATAGCTCACCGCCTCGGTGGCCAGCACGGTCACGTCCGGGTGGGTGCCGCCGAGGACGGTGCGGCACGCGTGGCACTCGCCGCAGCCGCGCGCCGCCGGGTCCGCGACCTCGCACTGCAGGGCCGCGGCGAACGCACGCGCCGCCGTCGACCGGCCGGAGCCGGGCGGGCCCGTGAACATCCAGGCGTGGGTGGGACGGTCCTCGGCCGCGGCGCGGCGCAGCTGGGCCACCGCGGCCTCCTGGCCCGCGAGGTCCGCGAACACGGCGGGGGCGGGGGCCGTCATCGGTCGGCCGCCTGGGCGGTGACGCGGGCCAGCGCGCGGGCGGTGAGCTCCTGCGGCGGCAGCGCGCCGTCGAGCACGAGGTACCGCTCGGGCGCGGCCGCCGCGCGCGCGAGGAAGGCGGCGCGCAGGGCCTCGTGCCGGTCCGCCGTCTCCCGCTCCATGCGGTCGGGGGTGCCCTCGCCCCCCGCCGCGCGCCGGTCACGCCGGTCCGCGGCGGTGGCCGCGTCCACGTCGATCAGCACCGTCAGATCGGGGACGAGGCCGTCCGTGGCCCACTCGTTCAGGGCGGCGATCCGCGCCTCGCCCAGCCCGCGCGCCGCGCCCTGGTAGGCCACGGACGAGTCCACATACCGGTCCGTGACGACGACGGCGCCCCGGGCCAGCGCGGGGCGCAGCGTGCGGACGGCGTGGGCGGACCGGGCCGCGGCGAACAGCAGCGCCTCGGTGCGGGGGTCCACGGGGGCGTGCCCGGGGTCCAGCAGCAGCTCTCGCAGCGTCTCGCCCAGGTCCGAGCCGCCGGGCTCGCGCGTGAGCACCACCTCGTGGCCCGCGGCGCGCAGGGCCTCGGTCAGGGCGCGGACCTGGGTGGACTTGCCGGATCCGTCCGGTCCCTCGACGGCGACGAACAGGCCGCGATGCTCGGTCTGGGTGCTCACGCCTCGAGCCTAGACGCCGCCCCGGACGGGGAGGGAACCCGGCCGGGCCGACCGCCTAGACTGACCGGCATGAGCGCCCCCATGCACTTCGCCCTGCTCGTCGACCACTGGCTGTTCCGCGTCCTGGCGATCGCCGCGCTCGGGCTCGAGGTCTGGGCGCTGGTGGACGTCGTCCGGCGCCGCCCCGACGACTTCGCCCGCATCGGGGGCCGGGACAGGAGCTTCTGGCTGATCCTCACCGGCGTCGCCGCCGTCGTCGGGCTCCTCGGCGTGCTCGCCGGCGGCGGGATGGGCATGTTCGGCCTCGTGGCCGCGTGCGTGGCGTGCGTCTACCTCGCCGGCCCCCGCCAGGACATGGGCCCGGCCCTGCGCCGCTGAGGGTCCCGCGCCGTCGGCGCCGCCCTCATGACGACGGCGCCACCGCCGCCCAGCGCACGCTCAGCTCCCCGCGCCGCCACTGGTGCGGGCCGCCCAGCACGGGCCAGCCCGCCGCGCGGAGCGTGCCGACCGTCGCCAGCCACCGCTGCCGCGTCCCGTAGGCCGCGAGCGGGGCGTGCGCGGCCCACGCGGCGTCGGCCTCCGCCAGGAGCCGATGGACGGGCTCGCCGGGCACGTGCCGGTGGATGAGGACCTTCGGCAGGCGCGCCGCCACGTCCGAGGGGCGGGCGAAGGACCCCAGCCTGAGGGCCACGGTCAGGCTCGCGGGCCCGTCCCGACGCAGGTCCACCCAGGCCGCCCGCCGGCCGTCCTCGGAGCAGGTGCCCTCCACGAGGACGCCGTCGTCGGCGAGCCCCGCGCACAGCAGGGACCAGATCGCGGGCACGTCCTCCTCCCGGTACTGGCGCAGCACGTTGAACGCGCGCACCACGGTGGGCGGCCGCGGCACGGGCAGCTCGAAGCCGCCGACCGCCCAGGTGACCCCCGGCAGGCCGCCGGCCCGCTCCCGCGCCCGGGCCACCCGAGCGGGGTCGATCTCGAGGCCCACCAGCTCGAGGGCCGGGTTCTGCACGCGCAGCCGCTGGGCCATCTCGACGGCGGTCACCGGCTCCGCGCCGAAGCCCAGGTCCACGGCCAGCGGGCGGGGAGTGCGCCGCAGCAGGGGGCCGTGCACGTCCGTGAGCCAGCGGTCCACCCGGCGCATCCGCTGCGCCGCCGTCGTGCCGCGGGTGATGTGGCCCTGCGGGCCCCGTGCCGGGACTGGGCCGGGCGTCGTGCGCGCGCGCAGCCGCCGGGCCTTCTCCACCATGGGCTCCAGCGTAGGGGAGCGGCGGGACGGGTCCGCCTAGGATGGTGACATGGCGAACACCACGTACACGCTGGTCCTGCTGCGGCACGGTCAGAGCGAATGGAACGAGAAGAACCTGTTCACCGGCTGGGTGGACGTCCCGCTGACCGAGAAGGGGCGCGCCGAGGCCGCCCGCGGCGGTGAGCTGCTGGAGGCGGAGGGCATCCGCCCGGACGTGGTCCACACGTCCCTGCTCAAGCGCGCCATCACCACGGCCAACCTGGCCCTCGAGGCCGCGGACCGCCAGTGGATCCCGGTCAAGCGCAGCTGGCGCCTGAACGAGCGCCACTACGGCGCCCTGCAGGGCAAGGACAAGGCCCAGGTGAAGGAGGAGTTCGGCGAGGAGCAGTTCATGGTCTGGCGCCGGTCCTTCGACACCCCGCCGCCCGCCCTGGACGACGACTCCGAGTTCTCCCAGATCGGCGACGAGCGCTACGCGGACCTGGGCAAGGACGCCCCCCGCACCGAGGCCCTCAAGCAGGTCATCGACCGCCTGCTGCCCTACTGGGAGGAGCAGATCCTGCCCGACCTCAAGGCCGGCAAGACCGTGCTGATCGCCGCGCACGGCAACTCGCTGCGCGCCCTGGTCAAGCACCTGGACGGCATCTCGGACGAGGACATCGCGGGCCTGAACATCCCGACGGGCATCCCGCTGGTCTACGAGCTGGACCAGAACTTCAAGCCGATCACCGCGAACGGCCGCTACCTCGACCCGGAGGCCGCCGCCGCCGGCGCCGCCGCCGTGGCCGCCCAGGGCTCCGCGCACTGACGCGTCCGACGACGACGGGCCGGGACCCCGCCGGGGGCCCGGCCCGTGGCGTCGGGGACGGTCAGGAGCCGGTGGCGTCCGGGCGGTGGGTCGCCCACTCGCCCGTGACGAGGTAGCGCACCTTGGCGGCCACGGACAGGCCGTGGTCCGTGAACCGCTCGAGGTAGCGCGAGGCCAGCGTGACGTCCGTGGTGGTGGCCGGCGTCGCGCTCCAGTCCGGGGCGGCGATCGCGCGGAAGACGGACAGGTGCAGCGCGTTGACGTCCTCGTTGAGGGCGTCGATCCGGTCCCCGTGCGCCAGGTCCTGGGTCTCGAGCAGCAGGACGACCTCCTCGGCCACCTCCACGGCGGCGTCGCACATCGCGGTGATCACGGTCCGGACCTGTTCCGGGATGACGTGCTCGGGGTAGCGCAGCCGGGTCAGCTGGGCCACGTGGCGGGCGAGGTCGCCCATGCGCTCGAGCGAGGAGCTCATCCGCAGCGTGGCGACGACGGTGCGCAGGTCCGTGGCCACGGGCGCCTGCAGCGCCAGGATGCGCACGGCCTGCTCGTCGAGGGACTCCTGCAGCTGGTCGATCCGCGCGTCCTCCGAGATGACCCGTTCGGCGCCGTGCACGTCGGCCGCCTCGAGGGCGGCCTGCGCGTCCATCATGGCGCGGTGCACGAGGCGGGCGATCTCGGTCAGGTCGCGGCCCAGCCGTTCGAGGTCGGCTCGGTAGAGCTCGCGCATGGTCTCCTCTCCCCGGCGACGCCCGTGCGCCGCCGACCCCGACTCCCCGGGGCAACGGTCCACCCTGGCAGGGCAAGATGAACGGCCCATGAACGCCGATCGTCCGGCGTCTGGCGGGGCCGGGGCAGCCCGTCTCCGGGCCGCCAGAGGCTAGTCTGGTGCCGTGGATCCCGTCATCATCGGCCTGCTGTGCGGAGCGGTCGGACTGTTCACCGGAGTGGCCTCCATGCTGGCCTTCCGGGCGTCCGAGCGCTCGCGGACGGTGGACCTGACGGTCGGCGAACCCACCCTGGCGCCGGGCGCCGCCGAGGTCCTCTCCGTGGTCGGCCGCGCGTACGCGGTGGTGGACGACGTCGACGGCGTGGTGCGCGCGAACCCCGCGGCCTACGCCCTGGGCCTGGTGCGGGGGCACTCGCTCGTCCAGGACCAGCTGCGGGAGCTCACGCGGACCGTGCGGGCCGACGGCGTCATCGTCGAGCGCCGCATGGAGCTGCCCCGAGGACCCCTCGGGCAGTCGAGCCTCGTCGTCGAGCTGCGCGTGGCCCCGCTGGACGAGGAGTACATCCTGATCCTCGCCGACGACCGCACGGACGTGACCCGCACCGAGGCCATGCGCCACGACTTCGTCGTCAACGTCTCGCACGA
This sequence comes from Micrococcus luteus, assembly GCF_022664405.1. Lineage (NCBI taxonomy): Bacteria > Bacillati > Actinomycetota > Actinomycetes > Micrococcales > Micrococcaceae > Micrococcus > Micrococcus luteus. The sequence continues at coordinate 37,625 of NZ_JAKRLB010000023.1, forward strand.
GCTCAAGACGCCGGTGGGCGCCATCTCCCTGCTCTCCGAGGCCATCGGCGACGCCGCGGAGGACGAGGAGGCGGTGCGTCGCTTCGCCGCACGGCTGGGCGTCGAGTCCCGCCGGCTCACGGCCCTCGTGCAGGACATCATCGAGTTCTCCCGGCTGCAGGCCAAGGACGTGGTCCAGGACGGAGGGCCCGTGGACCTCAACGCCGTCGTCGCGGACGCCGTGGACCGCCTGCGCCTGACCGCCGAGGACCGCGGCATCGCGCTGCGCGTGGGCGGCCGCGTGGACGCGGTGGTGCACGGGGACCAGGACCAGCTGATGACCGCGGTGCGCAACCTGGTGGACAACGCGGTGCGCTACTCCCCGGAGGGCACCACGGTGGGCATCGGCCTGAGCTCCGTGGACGGGCTCGCGCAGGTCACCGTCACGGACCAGGGCATCGGCATCAGCCCGGAGGAGCAGGAGCGGGTCTTCGAACGCTTCTACCGCGTGGACGCGGCGCGGTCGCGTCAGACGGGCGGCACGGGCCTGGGGCTGAGCATCGTCAAGCACGTCGTCATCAACCACGGAGGGGAGGTCACCCTCTGGTCCCAGCCGGGCCGCGGGTCGACCTTCACCATCCGCCTGCCCGAGTGGGGGGACGGTGTCGCCGTCGACGGCGCGCCGGGTGCCGCCCACGTCACCGAGCGGCGCGGTCACCGGGTGACCGCCTCGGCCGCACCCCCGACCCGGAAGGAGACGAGCGCATGAGCCGCATTCTGATCGTGGAGGACGAGGAGTCGTTCAGCGACCCCCTGTCCTACCTCCTGGAGAAGGAGGGGTTCGAGGTCACCGTCGCCGCCGACGGCAACGAGGCGCTGAGCGTCTTCGAGCGCGACAGCGCGGACCTGATCCTCCTGGACCTGATGCTCCCGGGGATGTCCGGCACCGAGGTGTGTCGTCAGGTGCGCCAGCGCTCCAACGTCCCCGTGATCATGCTGACCGCGAAGGACTCGGAGATCGACAAGGTCGTCGGCCTCGAGCTCGGGGCGGACGACTACGTGACCAAGCCGTACTCCTCGCGTGAGCTGGTGGCCCGCGTCCGCGCCGTGCTGCGCCGTCAGGGGGACCAGGAGGAGCCGATGTCGGCGACCATCAGCGCCGGCCCCGTGCGCATGGACGTCGAGCGGCACGTCGTCTCCGTGGACGGCGAGCAGGTGTCCCTGCCGCTCAAGGAGTTCGAGCTGCTGGAGATGCTGCTGCGCAACGCCGGGCGCGTGCTCACCCGCGGCCAGCTGATCGACCGCGTGTGGGGCTCCGACTACGTGGGGGACACCAAGACCCTCGACGTGCACGTGAAGCGCCTGCGCTCCAAGATCGAGCCCGATCCCTCGAGCCCCCGCTACCTCGTCACGGTGCGCGGCCTGGGCTACAAGTTCGAGGCCTGACCGGCGCGCTGCACCCGGGACGACGACGGCCCCGGCTCCACCTCGCGGTGGGGCCGGGGCCGTGGCGTGCCGGGCGCAGGCCCGGCGGAGGTCAGTGCTCCTCGCCGTAGTGGTGGGTCTCCTCGTGGAGGTGCCCGACGAGATCCTCCTCCGAGGGCTCGACTCCCTCGGGGAGCAGGTCACGGTACTGCTCCTGGGTGGCGCTCAGCAGCGGGACGGCCAGGTCGGCGGTGCCGCCGTTGCCGGAGACGGTCACGGGCAGGTTCTCGCCGACCCACACGCCCTCGCGCTCCAGGACGGTTGTGTTCGCCTCGTCCTCGAGCTTGCGGCTCTCGCCGGCGGGGACCTTCAGGGTCGCGGAGCCGCCGCCCTCGGCCTGGAAGGTGTAGGTCTGATCCTGGCCGGAGGTGTTCTCCACGGTGCCGATCAGGCGGGCGGGGCCCGACTCGCCGTCGCCGACGAGGGCGAGGTTGCGGTAGCTCAGGAAGTCCTGCTCCTGGCCGTTGATGCCGTCCGAGGGGGAGTACTGGATGGCGGTGGCGATCGGGCTCACGGCGGAGCAGCCGGTGGCGCCCAGCAGGGCGACCGCGGCCAGCGCACCTGCGGCGAGGTGGCGCCGGGCGGGCCGGGATGCGTTCTTCACAGAGGTCTCCTCAGGTGCGATGACGTGCTCAGGAGCCCCGAGGCAGGGGTCCTGCCAGGTCAGGCTACCGCATCCCGGGACGCCGGCCGGCCCGTGGCGCCGGGTCGTCCACTATCACATCCGGAGGCCGACGATGTGACGGCGCGCGCGGCATGACGAGGCCGCATGATAGAATGAGACGACTGAAAGGGGCACAACAACATGGTTTTTGAGGTCGGAGAGACCGTCGTCTACCCCCATCACGGTGCTGCGCGGATCGAGGAGATCAAGATGCGCACCATCAAGGGGGAGGAGAAGATGTACCTCAAGCTCAAGGTGGCGCAGGGAGACCTGACCATCGAGGTCCCTGCGGAGAACGTCGACCTCGTCGGCGTGCGTGACGTCGTGGATGCGGAGGGGCTCGAGCACGTCATGGAGGTCCTGCGCGCCGAGCACGTGGAGGAGCCCACCAACTGGTCCCGCCGCTACAAGGCGAACCTGGAGAAGCTCGCCAGCGGCGACGTCAACAAGGTGGCCGAGGTCGTCCGTGACCTGTGGCGCCGCGACCAGGACCGCGGCCTGTCCGCCGGCGAGAAGCGCATGCTCGCGAAGGCCCGCCAGGTGCTCGTGTCCGAGCTGGCGCTGGCCAAGAAGGTCACCGAGGAGGAGGCCGAGGGCCGCCTGGACAAGGTGCTCGAGGGCTGACGAGCAGCACACGACAGGGGAGGGGCCCGCGTCCACGACGCGGGCCCCTCCCCTGTCTCGTCCCCGGCCACGGCCGTCGCCGCCATGGGGGTCCCGGGCCACGGACCCCGGCGCGCTCCCTAGGATGAGGCCATGCCCACCGCCCTCGTGATCGCCGCCGCCGGCGCCGGCACCCGCCTCGGCGCCGGGCTGCCCAAGGCCCTCGCCCCCCTCGCGGACGGCCGCACCCTCCTGCACCACTGCCTGGCCTCCGTCGCCGCCGCGCGCGCCGCCGGGCTCGCCCTGGACGCCGTCGTGGTGCTCACCCCGCCGGTGGAGGCCGACGCCGGCCGCGTGGCCGCCGAGGTCGACGCCGGCCCGCACCTGGACGTGCCCGTGCACTGCGTGCCCGGCGGCGCCGAGCGCGCGGACTCGGTCCGCGCCGGACTCGCCGCGGCCGCCCGCGCTCTGGCCGACCTCGCCCCGGCGGGGGCGCCCCGCCGCGTCCTCGTCCACGACGCGGCCCGCGCGCTGACCCCGCCGAGCGTGTTCGGGGCCGTGACGGCGGCGCTCGGGACCGGCGCGGTCGCCGCGGTCCCGGGCCTGCCCCTGACGGACACCGTCAAGCAGGTCACCCCCGGCCGGGGCGGCGTCGACGTCGTCGCGGCCACGCCGGCCCGCGCCGGCCTGCGCGCGATCCAGACGCCGCAGGGCTTCGACCTGGACACCCTGCTGGCGGCCCACGAGGCCGTGCGCACGGACCCCACGCTCGACGCCGCGGCGCTCACCGACGACGCGATGGTCATGGAGGCCGCGGGGCACGAGGTCGTGGTGGTGCCCGGCGACCCGGCCGCGTTCAAGGTCACCGCCCCCGCCGACCTCGACCTCGCCCGCCTCGAACTCGCCCGCCGCATCCCCCAGGAGGAGACTCCCATGGACCAGCCCGCCCGCCCCGCCGCGGCCGCCCCCCTGCCGCGCGTGGGGATCGGCACCGACGTGCACGCGTGGGCACCCGAGGATGCCCCCCGGCCCCTGTGGCTCGGCGGCATCCACTGGCCCGGCGAGCGTGGCGTGGCCGCGACCTCGGACGGGGACGTGGCCGCCCACGCGGCGTGCAACGCCCTGCTCTCCGCCGCCGGCCTCGGCGACCTCGGGGCCGTGTTCGGCGTCGACCGGCCGGAGATGGCGGACGCCTCCGGCGCGGACATGCTCCGCGAGGTGCTGCGCCTGCTGACGGAGGCGGGCGTCGCCGTCGGGAACGTGGCGGTCCAGGTGGTCGCCCCCCGGCCCAAGGTGGGCGCGCGCCGCGCGGAGATGGAGGCCGCCCTCTCCGCCGCCCTCGGCGGGGCCCCCGTGTCCGTCTCCGCCGCCACCACGGACCGGCTGGGGTTCATCGGGCGCAGGGAGGGGCTGGTCGGGATCGCGACCGCGCTCGTCGTCCCCGCGGCCTGAGCCCGCGTCGGCGCACCGACTAGGTGTTGTGGGTCATGAGGTTCTTGACATGGGTACCGGGCTGAGATGAGACGAGTGGGCCTCTCCCGCAGGATGGAAGTTCCTACACCACCGACCTGCCCGAGAAGACCCACTCATGACTCACG
>NZ_JAKRLB010000024.1:0-39250 GCF_022664405.1 Micrococcus luteus
GACAGCATGCCGCCGGTGCCGGCCGTGGGGTCATAGACGGTGCGGACCGGGTGGCTGCGGCTGCGCGGGGGCCGCGGCCCGCTGCGGGGCCGCCTGCTGCTGCACGGCCTGCGGGGCGGCCGGGGCGGAGGTGACGTCCACCTTGTCGAAGCCCGCGGCGATCACGGTCACGCGCACCTCGTCGCCGAGGGCGTCGTCGATGACCGCGCCGAAGATGATGTTGGCCTCCGGGTGGGCGACCTCCTGGACCAGTCGCGCGGCCTCGTTGATCTCGAAGAGGCCGAGGTCGGAGCCGCCCTGGATGGAGAGCAGCACGCCGTACGCGCCGTCGATGGAGGCCTCGAGCAGCGGCGAGGCGATCGCCAGCTCGGCCGCCTTGACGGCGCGGTCCTCGCCCTGCGCGTGGCCGATGCCCATGAGCGCGGAGCCCGCGCCCTGCATCACGGACTTCACGTCCGCGAAGTCGAGGTTGATCAGGCCCGGGGTGGTGATCAGGTCGGTGATGCCCTGGACGCCGGAGAGGAGCACCTGGTCCGCCTGACGGAAGGCGTCCATGACCGAGACGTTGCGGTCCGAGATGGACAGCAGCCGGTCGTTCGGGATCACGATGAGGGTGTCGACCTCGTCCCGCAGGGCGTCGATGCCCGCCTCGGCGGAGCCGGCGCGACGGCGGCCCTCGAACGTGAACGGACGGGTCACGACGCCGATGGTCAGGGCGCCGAGCGAGCGCGCGATGCGGGCCACGACGGGCGCCCCGCCGGTGCCGGTGCCGCCGCCCTCGCCCGCGGTCACGAACACCATGTCCGCGCCCCGCAGGACCTCCTCGATCTCCTCCGCGTGGTCCTCGGCGGCCTGGCGGCCCACCTCGGGGTTCGCGCCCGCGCCGAGTCCACGGGTGAGCTCGCGGCCCACGTCCAGCTTCACGTCCGCGTCCGACATCAACAGCGCCTGGGCGTCCGTGTTGATGGCGATGAACTCCACGCCGCGGAGCCCCACCTCGATCATGCGGTTCACGGCGTTCACGCCGCCGCCGCCGATGCCGACGACCTTGATGACGGCCAGGTAGTTCTGGGGTGCAGCCACGGTGTTGGTTCCCTTTGTTCGAGATCTCGAGAGGTCCGCGCGAGGCACATCGCCCCGATGATCGGCGGCCACCCGGGGTGGACACCTTCAAGCACAGCGTGAAGCGAGCCTCGCGCGCGTTCGGATCCACCGTACTGGGAGGCCCGCGTCACGCGCAAAAGAAAACGGCGTGTCCACGCGGAAAAGACGCCCTCAACATCAACTTTCACGTGAGACTCGAAGGACGAGCCTCCGCAGTGATGGCACCCCGACTCGCATGAGGCCCCGCGCCCCGACCTTCACCTTCACGTTCTACTGGAGACTCCTGTGGCCCCGGTTCAGCGCGTGATCGGCCGCGTGGGCACGGAGACGTCGATCTCGGCGACGCCGCCCGCCGCGGACCCGTGCCGCTCGTCCGCCAGGAACGCCTCGGCCACGGACCCCTTGAGGCCGGCGTCCTGCGCGTCGCCCCAGACCAGGGTCACCCCACCCTCGAGCGCCAGACGGACCTGGCCCGGGCCCCGGGAGTCGGCCGTCTCGACACGATCCGCCACGGCCTCCGGCAGGGCGGCCAGCACCTCGGCCACCTCGGCGCGCTCCTCCTGCGCCCGCTGCGCCAGCTCCTCCGAGAACGCGGGGAGGTCCTCGCCCTCGAGCCGTTCCTCCGGCACTCCCGTCAGGACGGTGCCGTCTGCGAGCAGCAGCTGCACACCGTCGTCGCCATCCCGCCGGGCCCGCGTCTCATGCTCCCGGACCACGACCTCCAGGCCGGTGGGCAGGCGGGGAACGGTCTGGACCTCGGCCACTCCGGGCAGACCACCGACCAGCTCGCCCACACAGCCGGCGCCGACGCGGGACAGCGGCACGCCGTACACGGGCTCCAGGCGCTCCTGGACCTCGGCGGCGGAGACATGGCGGGTGCCGGTGACCTCGACGCGGTCCACCGCGAGCACGGGCGAGAAGAACACGACCCAGCCCAGGGCGGTCAGCACCGCGAGGACCGCGGCCGCCACACCCCAGCGCGTGGCGCGGCGCCGGCGCGCGGTGCGGCCCGGGAATCGGACCACGGTGGAGGCGTCGGCCCCGGCTGGTGCGACCGGCGGCGTCCCGCGGCCGAGCCTCACGGGTGGGCGACGCCGGGCGCCGCGTCCCGACCGAGCTCGGCCAGCAGGTCCGCACCCAAGGCGGTGACGTCCCCCGCGCCCATCGTCAGGACGACGTCGCCGGCCGTGGCGCCCGCCGCGAGCGAGCGCACCGCCTCGGCGCGGTCCTCGGCGACGACACGGTCCTCGGCGGCGCCCGTGGTGAGGCGGGAGGCGATGAGGGACGAGTCGACGCCGGGCATCGGCTCCTCCCGGGCCGCGTACACGGGCAGCACGCGCACCGCGTCCGCCCCGGAGAGGGCGGCGGCGAACTCGGCGGCGAAGTCCCGGGTGCGGGAGAACAGGTGGGGCTGGAACAGGACGTGCACGCGGGCGTCGCCGGCCACGGCACGGCCGGCGGAGACCGCGGCGGCCACCTCCGTGGGATGGTGCGCGTAGTCGTCGAAGACCCGCACGCCGCGCGCGGCGCCGCGGAACTCGAAGCGGCGGGCCGTGCCCCGGAAGGCCTCCACGCCCCGCACGGCGGCCTCGAAGGCCATGCCCGCCCGGACGGCGGCCAGGACCACAGCGGCGGCGTTCAGCGCGTTGTGCCGGCCGGGCACCTGCAGATGCAGGGTGCGCTCCGGGCCGCCCGCCATCCGGAACGTGGCGCGCTGGCCCACTCCGGTCTCGCCCGGCTCCACCGCGAGGTCGGTGACCAGCAGGTCCGGCGCCACGCCGTCACGGGGCGCCGAGCCGTAGGTCACGACGTCGGCGGCCGCGTGCTCCCGTGCCCAGGCGGCCAGGTCCGCCGCGCCGGCGTCGTCGAGGCAGGCCACGAGGACCCCGCCCTGGGCGGCGGCCGGCAGCCCGCCCGCGAAGTCCCGGAAGACCTGGTGCACCGCCTCCTCGGTCCCGTAGTGGTCCAGGTGGTCGGCCTCCACGGTCGTGACGATCCCGATCGTGCTCGGGTAGTTCACCAGGGTGCCGTCGGACTCGTCGGCCTCCGCGATGAACCACTCGCCCCGGCCCGCCCGGGCGTTGGTGCCGAGCCCGGCGACGGCGGCGCCGACCGCGAACGTGGGGTCCCAGCCGGCGTCGGAGAAGGCCATGGCGGCCATGGAGGACGTGGTGGTCTTCCCGTGCGTGCCGGCGACGGCCAGCACCCGGTGGCCGCGCATGGCCAGGGCGAGGCCCTCGGAACGGTGCAGCACGCGCAGTCCGCGCGCCACGGCGGCGTCGTGCTCCGGGTTGCCCGGCCCGGCGATCGAGGAGGCGATCACCGTGGTGACGTCCCGGCCGAGGTGCGCCGCGTCGTAGCCGACCGTGATCCGGGCGCCGCCCGCGGCGAGCTCGCGCATCACGGGCAGGTCCTTCGCGTCGGAGCCGGACACCGCGACGCCTTGCTCCTGCAGGATGCGGGCGACCCCCGACACGCCGACACCGCCGATCCCCAGCAGGTGCACGCGGCCCAGGTCGGCGAAGCGGCCCTCGGCCGCGGGACGGGTGCTCTCGTCTCGGCTCATCGCCGGGCTCCTTCCTGGGCGGCCGAGCGCACGAGGCCGGCCATGGTGACGTCCGCATCCCGGACGCCGAAGCGGGCGGCCGCCTCCCCCATGCGCGCGAGACGCTCGGGGTCGGTCGCCAACGGGATCAGCTGACGCTGCACCCACGCGCGCCCGAAGGCGTCGTCACGGACGAGCAGCGCGCCCTCCGCCTCCACCACGGGGCGGGCGTTGAGCGCCTGCTCGCCGTTGCCGATGGGCAGGGGAACGTAGACGGCGGGCAGGCCGACCGCGGACACCTCGCAGACCGTGCCGGCGCCCGAGCGGGCCACGATCAGGTCGGCGGCGGCGTAGGCCTGCTCCATGCCCGCCAAGTACTCCCGCTGGACGTAGCCGTCCCGGACCAGCAGGCTGCCGTCGTCCTCGGTGAGGGCCTTGTCCCGACCGGTCAGGTGGAACACCTGCAGACCGGCGTCCAGGAGGTCGCCCAGCGCGGCGCGCACGGTGCGGTTCACGGCCAGCGCACCCGAGCTGCCGCCGGTCACCACGACGGTGGTCCGGTCCGGGTCCAGGCCGAGGGCCTCACGGGCGGCACGGCGGGCGGCCGCCCGGTCCAGGCCGGAGATCTCGGGGCGCATCGGCATGCCCACCCAGCGGGCACCGCGGAGGCGGGTGTCCGGCAGGGCGGTGCCGACGTGCGCGGCCCGCAGGGCGCCGATGCGGTTGGCCAGGCCGGGGCGGGCGTTGGCCTCGTGGACCACCACGGGCACACCGGCCCGGAACGCGGCGAGGTACACGGGCGTGGCGACGTAGCCGCCCACGCCCACGACGACGTCGGCGCGCCGGTCCCGCAGGATCCGGGCCGCCGTGGCGACCGCGGCGCGCATGCGGGCCGGGAAGCGGACGACGTCCATCGACGGGCGGCGCGGCATCGGGACCCGGTCGATCAGGTCGAGCTCGTAGCCCGCCTCGGGGACGAGACGCGTCTCCATGCCGGAGGCGGTGCCGACCATGGTGCACTCGACGGGACCGCCGCCGTCGCCCTCCAGGGCGCGGGCGATCGCGAGCATCGGGGAGATGTGGCCGGCGGTGCCGCCGCCGGCCAGCACCACCCGCAGGGGTCCGGAGGGATGAGAGGTCTGCGTCATCGGGGCTCCTGGAGGGCGGGGGTGGGGATCACGGGGAGGGGGTCGGTGTCCGGCTCGTCCGCCTGCGGGCGGGCGTCCGGCTGCGCGGCACGGCGGCGCTCGTGACGGGCGAAGGCCAGCACGATGCCGACCGCGCTCAAGGACAGGGTGAGCGCGGAACCACCATAGGAGATGAAGGGCAGGGGGACGCCCACCACGGGGATGACCCCGGAGACCATCGCGATGTTGACGGACGCCTGACCCACCAGCCAGGCCAGGATCCCCCACGTGGACAGGCGGATGAACGTGGACGTGGTCCCGGCGGCGACGCGGTAGATGCCGATCGCCAGGCCGAGGTAGGCCAGCAGCACCACCAGCGTGCCCACGAGCCCGAGCTCCTCGCCGAGGATGGTGAAGATGAAGTCGTTCTCGGCCTCCGGGATGTAGCTCCACTTCTGGCGGGACTGGCCGAGGCCCGCGCCCCACCAGCCGCCCGAGGCCAGGGCGTACATCCCGTGCGCCGGCTGGAAGCAGGGGTCGGTGGCGTCCGAGCAGTCCCCCATCCAGGCCTGCACCCGGACCATGCGGTGCGGGGCGAGGAGGGTCAGGGCCAGGATGCCCAGCACGCTCAGCGCCAGGAAGGTGAGGAAGACCCCCCAGTGGGTGCCGGCCACATACAGCACCGTGGCCAGCACGATCGCGAGGATGATCGCGGTCCCGAGGTCGCTGCCCGCCATCACCAGGCCCAGCAGCAGCAGGCCGCCGGGCAGCACCGGGATCAGGGCGTGCCGCACCTGGGTGACGAGGCGGTGCTTGCGCTCCAGGACCGCCGCCGCCCACAGGGCCAGGGCGAGCTTGGCGGCCTCGGAGGGCTGCATCCGGAACCCGCCGATGCCCAGCCAGTTGCGATTGCCGCCCACGGTGACGCCGAGCGGGGAGAACGCGACCAGCGCGAGCAGGATCACGGCCACGCCGAACGCCGGCCAGGCGAGCGCCTTGAAGACGCGCACCGGCAGGCGCGAGAACACGAGCAGGGCCGCCACGCCCGCCACCGCCCAGGCGCTCTGGCGCAGGAACAGCGCGTACGAGCCGCCGCCGGTGCCGATCGCCTCGACGGAGGACGAGGAGAGCACCATCACGAGCCCCAGCACGGTGAGCAGGGCGGTGCAGCCGCTGATGAGCAGGACCGACAGGTCGAGGGCGCGGCGACCCTCGAGGACCCGCCACATCCGGTGCAGGAGCCGCTCCCGGTGCTCGGGGGCGTCGTCGTCCGCGCGGGGGCGGACCGGGCGGAGCTCGATCGGGGACATGGCCCTCCTCACGGGGGAAGCGAGACGGTCGGGTGGGCGGCGGGTCAGTCGGTGTCGGGGGCGGCGTCGTCGTGCACGTCCCAGCCGTGCTCGCGCATCAGCCCGGCGACGGCCTCGATGAATGCGTCGCCGCGGGCCGCGTAGGAGCGGAACTGGTCCATCGACGCCGCGGCGGGCGCCATGAGCACGGTGTCACCGGGGCGGGCCAGGCCGTCGGCCACGCGCACCGCCTCGGCCATCACGGCCGCGCCGTCGGCGGGGCCGGTGCCGTCGGCCGCGGCGAGGGGGGCGTGGACGGGGACGTCCGGGGCGTGCGCGGCCAGGGCAGCGCGCAGGGCCGAGGTGTCCCTGCCCAGGAGCACCACCGCCCGGAGCCGGTGGGCGTGCGCGGCCACCAGCTCGTGATAGGTCACGCCCTTGGGCAGGCCGCCGGCCAGCCACACCACGGAGCTGAACGCCGCCAGCGACGCGTCCGCGGCGTGCGGGTTCGTCGCCTTGGAGTCGTTGACCCACATGATGTCGCGGGAGGTGGCCACGAGCTGGATGCGGTGCTCCCCGCGGTCGTAGGAGCGCAGGCCCTCGGCCACGGCCGCGGGGCTCACCCCGACGGCCCGGGTCAGCGCCGCCGCGGCGGCCGCGTTGGCCATGGTGTGGCGCGGCGCCACCGGGCCCAGGTCGGCGCGCTCGGCCAGGGCGATCGCCTCGTGGCGCCGGTTGTCCAGGAACGCACGGTCCACGAGGATCCCGTCCACGACGCCGATGTCGGACAGGCCCGGGGTGTCCGTGGTGAAGCCGATCGCGCGGCAGCCCTCCTGGACGTCCGCGCGCTCCACGAGGGTGCGGGTCAGCGGGTCCTGCTCGTTGAACACGCAGGCCACCCGCGTGTTCGCATACACCTTGCCCTTGGCGGCGGCGTACTCCTCCATCGAGCCGTGCCAGTCCACGTGGTCCTCGGCCAGGTTCAGCACCGCAGACGACGCCGGGGCCAGGCCGTGCGTCCAGTGCAGCTGGAAGCTGGAGAGCTCGAGGGCGAGCACGTCGAAGCCCTGCGGGTCGCGGATCGCGTCGAGCACGGGGGTGCCGACGTTGCCGCAGGCCACCGCTCGACGGCCGTCCGCCCGCAGGATGGCCTCGACCATCGTCACGGTCGTCGTCTTGCCGTTCGTGCCCGTCAGGCACACCCAGTCGGCGGTCTTCCGGCCGGCGCGCTCGCGCAGCCGCCAGGCGAGTTCGACGTCGGACCAGATCGGCAGGCCCGCCGCGTGGGCGGCCATCAGCAGCGGCTGGTCCGGCCGCCAGCCCGGGGAGGTCACGACGAGGTCCGCGGCGGCGCCGTCGACCTCGGGCAGCGCCTGCGTGGCCGCCCGGTCCAGCAGGACCTCGCGGACCCCCACGATCCGCAGGGTCTCGGCGCGCGCCCGGTTCTCGGGGCCGTCATCGCCGTCCACCACCACGACGGCGGCGCCCAGCTCGGCCAGGGTGTCGGCCACGGAGAAGCCGGTGACGCCCAGGCCCGTGACGACGACGCGCAGGCCGGCCCACCCCGGGGCGTCCCAGGACGTGAGGTCGGCGGTGCGGGCGGTGTCGGCGCGAGGCCGGCGCACCGGTGCGAGCGCGGCGTCGGACGCGGGGCCGGTCACGGGGTCACCCCCGCGAGGCCGCCCTGGCGGATGAGCCAGTCGCCGTAGAAGATCGCGAGCCCCACGGTGACGCACATCAGGGACAGCAGCCAGAAGCGGACCACGACGGTCACCTCGGCCCAGCCCTTGAGCTCGAAGTGGTGCTGCAGCGGCGCCATCAGGAACACGCGCTTGCCGCCGGAGACCTTGAACCAGCCCACCTGGATGATGACGGAGAGCGTGATCGCGACCATGAGGCCGGCCAGCACGGCCACCAGGATCTCGGTGCGCGTGAAGATCGCGAAGCCGGCCAGGGCGCCGCCCAGGCCCAGGGAGCCGGTGTCCCCCATGAAGATCTTGGCCGGCGAGGTGTTCCACCAGAGGAAGCCCAGCAGGCTGCCCGTGAGGATCGCCGCGAGCAGGGCGAGGTCCATGGGGTCGCGGACCTCGTAGCAGCCGCGGGTGCCCTCGAGCGCGCAGGACTGGCTCGACTGGAAGAGCGATATCAGGACGTAGGCGCCCGTGATCATGGCGGTGGCGCCCGTGGCGAGCCCGTCGAGGCCATCCGTGAGGTTCACGGCGTTCGTGGTGGCGGTGGTGATGAGGTTCGACCAGATCACGAACAGGATGACGCCGATCGCGGGTCCGGCGAAGGCCAGGTCGAGCCACGGGATGTCCCGGGCGAAGGAGATCGCCGTCGAGGCGGGGGTCAGGCCCCGCTCGTCCGGGAAGTTCAGGGCGAGGACCGCGAAGGCGGTGCCGATCAGGGCCTGGAGGATGATCTTGCCGCGCGGCGTCAGGCCGAGCGAGCGCTGCTTCGTGATCTTCGTGAAGTCGTCCACGAAACCGACGAAGGCCATGCCCACCGTGAGCAGCAGCAGGATCAGGCCGGAGGCCGTGGGCCCGCCGAAGTCGACGCCGAACACCGCGAGCAGCCCGTGGGTGATCAGGTACGCCAGCACCATGGAGCCGATGATGACCGCGCCGCCCATCGTGGGCGTGCCGCGCTTGGTCTTGTGGGTGGTCGGGCCGTCGTCGCGGACGAACTGGCCGTATCCGCGCTTGACGAGGAACCTGATGAACAGCGGGGTGCCGACGGCCGAGAGGACCAGGCCGAGCACGCCGCCGATGAGCAGTCCGATCACGGTCGGGACTCCTTCGGGGAGGCGGAGGGGGCGGCGACGGCGTCGGCCGTGGCGAGGCGCTCGCCGAGGGCCGCGAGCCCGACGCCGTTGGAGGACTTGACGAGGACGAGGTCGCCGGGGCGCAGGTGCTCGGCGAGGAACGCCTCGGCCTGCGCGGCGTCGTCGACGAAGTGCGCCTCCTCGCCCCAGCTGCCCTCGTTGAGGGCGCCGATGTAGAGCGGCCGGGCTCCGGCGCCCACCACCAGCAGCTGGGCGATGTTCAGGCGCACCACGGACTCGCCCACGAGGGTGTGCTCACGGACGCGGGCATCGCCGAGCTCGAGCATCTCCCCCAGGACGGCCCAGGTGCGGCGGCCGCTGGAGCGGCCGAGGGTGGCCAGCGTCCGCAGCGCGGCGCGCATGGACTCGGGGTTGGCGTTGTACGCGTCGTTGATGATCGTGACGCCGTCCGCGCGGTCGGTGCGCTCCATCCGGAAGCGGCTGGCGGGCCCGAGCCCGTCGAGACCACGGGCGATCTCGGCCGGGTCCATGCCGGCGGCGTGGGCGGCCGCGGCGGCGGCCAGCACGTTGTGCACGTGGTGCAGGCCGGTCAGTCCGGAGGCGACCGGATGCCGCACGGCGGCCTCATCCGTCCCGACCTGCAGGTCGAAGACGGGGCGCTCCTGGTCGTCGGCTCGCACGTCCCGTGCGGCGACGAGTCCCGACGCGCGGCCGGCGGCCACGTCCTCGGCCGCGCGGGCGACGCCCCGCTCGTCCGCGGTGAACCAGGTGATCGGGGCGGCGGTCCGTGCCGCCATGCCGGCGACACGCTCGTCGTCGAGGTTGAGGACGGCGACGCCCTCGGGGCCGAGGGCCTCCACGAGCTCGCCCTTGGTGCGCGCGATGTTCGCCACGCCGCCGAAGCTGCCCGCATGGGCGGTGCCCACCATGAGCACGACGCCGATGTCCGGGCGCACGATGTCGCAGAGGTACGCGATGTTGCCGACGTGGTCCGCGCCCATCTCGACCACGAGGAAGCGCGTGTCCAGCTCCGCCCGGAACACCGTGAGCGGCACGCCGACCTCGCCGTTGTACGAGCCGACCGGTGCGACGGTGGGGCCCTGGGTGGCCAGCAGCGCGGCGAGCAGGTCCTTCGTGGTGGTCTTGCCGGCCGAGCCGGTGATGCCGATGACGGTGGTCGGGGAGTGCTCCCGGACGCGGCGCACGACCTCCCGGGCGAGCGCGCCCATCGCGAGCACGGCGTCCGGAACGAGGATCGCCGGGTGCGCGGCGCCGTCGGGGGCGTGCGTGGCGCGCTCGGCGAGCACAGCGGCGGCGCCGGCGCCCAGCGCGGCGTCGATGAAGTCGTGGCCGTCGGCGCGCTCCCCCGGCTTCGCCACGTAGAGCGTGCCCTCGGCGGTGACCTCCCGCGAGTCGGGGGTGACGTGCACCAGCACGGTGGCGGGGTCGAGGGTGGCCGAGAGCGTGCCGGACACGGCCTCGGCGATCTGGGCTGCGGTGAGAGCGATCATGACTCGATGACCTTACCCTCGCGGGCGGGGCCGGAGCCCGAGGCGGAGGCCGCCGCGACACGGGCGGCCAGGGCCTCGCGCAGGGCCACCCGGTCGTCCAGCGGGACGAGCTCGCCGTCGTAGTCCATCGTGGTCTCGTGCCCGCGGCCGGCCAGGAGGATGCCGTCCTGCGGCCCCGCCAGCTCCACGGCGCGGCGGATGGCCGTGGCACGGTCGGCCACCTCCTCGATCACGACCGTGCGGCCCTCCTCCCGCGCGATGCGGTCGGCCTCGGCGCGGGCGCCGGCGAGGATGTGGGCGCGGATCGGGGCCGGGTCCTCCGAGTGGGGGGTGTCGTCGGTGACGATCAGCACATCCGCCGCCCGGGCCGCGATCGCGCCCATCACGGGCCGCTTGTCACGGTCACGGTCGCCGGCGGAGCCGAACACGATCAGGGTGCGGCCGCGCGTCCCGGCCGCCGCCCGGGCGTCGGCGAGGGAGCGCAGCGCCTGGACCATGCCGTCCGGGTTGTGCGCGAAGTCGACGACGGCGTCCGGCTCGCGGCCCACGACCTCCATCCGCCCCGGGACGGCGGCAGCCAGAGGGCCCTCCCCCGCGGGCACGTCCAGGACCGCGGCGAGCGCGTCCAGGTGCTCCTCCCCCACGGCGTGCAGCACGAGCAGAACCGCGAGGGCCGCGTTGGCCACGTTGAAGCGGCCCGGCAGACCGACGGAGGCCCGCAGCTCCCGGCCCGTGGCCGCGTGGCGCAGCGTGAAGCGGTGGCCGAGGCCGTCCGGCGCGAGCTCGGCGACCTCCCAGTCCGCCCGGAGGCCGGGGTCGTGTTCGGCCAGGGCGCCCGGCGTCGGCGCGGCCGGCCCGAGGGCGAGCGTGGTGACGGGAGCGCCGGCGGCCCGGGCCATGGCGACGCCCCAGCGGGGCCCCTCGCCGCCGTCGAGCGTGATGACGGCGTGGTCGGTGCGAGCGGGGTCGAACAGACCGGCCTTGGCCGCGAAGTACTCCTGCATCGAGCCGTGCATGTCCAGGTGGTCCTGGGTCAGGTTGGTGAACCCGGCCACCGCGTAGCGCAGGCCGGCGATCCGCTGGTACGCCACGGCGTGGGAGGAGACCTCCATGACGGCGGTGTCCACCTCCTCCTCGCGCATGAGCGCCATGAGGGCGTGCAGCTGGGTGGCCTCGGGCGTGGTGAGCGTGGAGGGGACCTCCCGCTCCCCCGCGCGGATCAGGATCGTGCCCACGATGCCCGACCGGCGCCCCAGGGCCTCGAGCAGGGCGGCGGCGAGGAAGCTCGTGGTGGTCTTGCCGTTGGTGCCGGTCACGCCGAGCAGGCGCGGGCCGGTGTCGCCCCCGCCGCCGTAGACGCGGGCCGCCACGGTGCCGGCGGCGGTGCGCACGGCGTCGACCTCGAGCACCGGGACGTCGGCCAGGCCCTGCTCCGCCAGGAGCGCGCGGCCCGCCGCGTCCGTCAGGACGCCGACGGCGCCGGCCTCCAGTGCCGTGGCCGCGAACGCCGCGCCGTGGGCGCGCGCCCCCGGAACGGCGACGTAGAGGTCGCCCGGGCGCACGACACGCGAGTCGAGGCTGACCCCCGTGACGCCGTCGGCCGGGGCCGCGCCGTGGACGTGGGCCGCGATCCCCGCCTCGGCCAGCGCCTGTGCGAGGGCGGGCCAGGCCGCGGCGGGGGTGTGGGAGGGCCGGAAGGCGGCGTCCTGCTGGGCCGGGGTCAGCGGCGCAGGGGGGTCGCTCGGAGTGGTCATGGGGGTGCTCCTGGGGTGCTCGGGGCCGGAGGCGTGGGTCACCACGGCCGGTCCTGCGGATCGTCCACGAAGACGCGGTAGTCGTTCGGCTCGGCTCCGGTGGCGGGCACGTCCGCCTGGCGGAGCATGTACTCCATGATCGTGGCGGCCGCGACGGACACGTCTCGGGAGCCCTGCTTCGACGGCGGCCGATGCATGGACACGGACACCACGAAGCGGGGGTCGTCGAGCGGGGCGACGGCGGTGAAGCCGAGGTTGTAGCCGTCGTACGTGCCGGTGTCGCTCGCGGCCTCGGCGGTGGAGGACTTGCCGCCCACGCGATACCCGGGGATCGCGGCGGCCTTGCTGGTGCCCTGCGTCACGACGGTCTCCATCATGCGGAGCATCTGCGCCGCCGTCTCCTCGGAGACCACGCGGTGGGGCTCCGCGGACGACTCCCAGCGCTTCTCCGCGCCGTCGCCGTCCACCGTGGCGTCGATCAGCCGGGCCGGGATCAGCACGCCGCCGTTGGCGAGGGCCTGGTACATCTGGGCGGTGTGCAGGGTGGTCTGGGTGTAGCCCTGGCCGAAGGCCGTGGTCAGGCGCTGGCGGCCGTCCCACTGTTCGGGCGGGACGAGGACGCTGCCCGCCTGCTGCGGCAGGCCGAGGTCGATGGGCTGGCCGACCCCGAAGGAGCGCATGTACTCGTAGCGCTGCTCGTCCGTGATCTTCTCGGCGATCTGCACCGTGCCCGTGTTGTAGGAGCGCGCGTAGATGCCTGCGACGGTCATGTCGAACGTCGGGTGCGGGGAGAAGTCCCGGATGGTCTGCCCGTCGAAGTCCTGGCTGCTGGGGACGGTGAAGCCGTCCGTGGCGGTGACCTTCCCGGCGTCGACGGCGGCCGCGATCGGCAGCGCCTTGCCCGTGGAGCCCGGCTCGTACGGGGTGCTCATCACGGTGGAGGTGCGGAAGTTCCCCTCGGTGGCGTCGGGGTCGGCGGGGTCCACCGTGGTGGAGTCCGCCATGACGATCACGTCGCCCGTCTTCACGTCCATCACGACGGCGTTCGCCCACTCCGCGTCGTACTCGGCGGCGAGGGCGCCGAGGGTCTCCTGCGCGAACCACTGGGCGTCCTTGTCCACGGTCAGGCGCAGGTCGGCGCCGTCCACGGCCGGAACCTCCTCGAGCGGGGCGTTGGGGATGCGGATGCCGTCTGCGCCCACCTCGAACGTGCGGGTGCCCGGGGTGCCGGTCATGACGTCGTCCTGGCTGAGCTCGAGGCCCTCGAGGGCGGTGCCGTCACCGCCCATGAAGCCGATGATGCTGCCGGCGACCGACCCGTTCGGGTAGGTGCGGCGGTCCACCGCCTCGGAGAGCAGGCCCGGCACGTTGAGCGCCATGGCCTTGTCCCGGACCTCCGGGGTCACGGAGCGACGCACCACGGCGTACGGGCGGGAGCCGATGGTGGCCTCGCGCACCTCCTCCTCCGTCATGCCGAGCACCTCGGCCAGGCTGGCCAGGCGGGAGTCCACGTCCACGAGCACGGTCTCCCGGGCCTCGCGGTCCCATTCGTTGAAGTCCTTGACGAGGCGCTGGTCCACGACGATGTCGTAGCGGCGCACGCTGGCGGCCAGCACGTCGCCGTCGCGGTCCAGGATGGACCCGCGCTGCGGCAGGGTCTCCTGGTGGGTCAGGCGCTGGTCCATGGCCGCCGCGGCCTGCCCCGTGGGGTCGATGCCCTGCACGTAGACGAGCCGCAGTGCGAGCCCGCCGAGCAGGACGAAGACGAGCAGGAGAAGGATGCGGGTGCGCACGGCGGGGTGCCCGGGAGCGGGCCCGACCGTCGATCCGCCGCGGGGAAGGTGCGAGGCGGGACGGTCGATCAACGGTCGGCGGCGTCCTGGTCGGGGGCGGCGGAGGCGTCCTCGCCGCCGAGGGTGCGCGGTCCCTCGATCTCGTCCTGGCCGTCGCCGGCCGTCCCCTGGCGGACCGCGTCCGCGTCCGCCGGCGGCGCGACGTAGGTGGCGGAGATGTCGCCGTCCTGGGCCGCCTGGGCCTCGCCGCTGAACTGGCCCGTGCCCGCGTCCACGGAGGCGGTGCCGGCGGGGGCGACCATCCCGAGGGCGTCGGCGCGCGCGGCCAGGTTCTGCGGCGCCTCGAGGTGGCCCACCTGTTCGGCCAGCCGCTCATTGGTCTCGGTGACGGCCTGCTGCTCCTGGCGCAGGTCCAGGAGGGCGTACTGCCGGTTGGACATCGTGATGTTCATGACGAGCACCGCCGCGAGCGCGGCGAGCACCACGAGGACGCACAGCACGGTCACCCCGGAGCGGGATCGGGGCAGCGGGGCGGGCACCACCGAGAGCGGCGTGCGCTCCTGCGGAGTCGGCCGCGCAGGGGCGACGGGGGTCGACCCGGGGCGCAGCGACTCTGCGATCCGTGCGTGTGCGGCCATGCTCATCTCCTCGTGCAGCGTCATGCCGTGGTCCTGGACGTCCTGATCTTCTCAACCGCACGCACTCTCGCGGAGGAGGCGCGACGGTTCTCGGAGATTTCTTCTTCGGTGGGCTTCTCGGTGCCGCGGGTGAGCACCCGCACCACGGGTTCGTGCTCCTCCAGCACCACTGGGAACCCCGGGGGCGCCGTGGACGTGGCCCACGCGCTCAGGTGCCGCTTCGTGATGCGGTCTTCGAGGGAGTGGTAGCTCATCACCACGAGGCGCCCGCCCACGTGGAGGGCGTCGAGGATGGCGGGCACGGCGGCGTCGAGGATGTCGAGCTCCTCGTTCACGGCGATGCGCAGGGCCTGGAAGGTGCGCTTGGCCGGGTGCCCGCCGGTTGCCCCCGCGGCGACGGGGACGGCCGAGCGGATCACCTCGACGAGGCGGCCGGTGGTCTCGATGGGGGCCTCGTCGCGGGCCCGGACGATGGCCCGTGCGATGGGGCCGGCGAAGCGCTCCTCGCCGTCGCGACGGATGATGCGGCGCAGCTCCTGCTCGTCCAGCTCCGCCACGAGCGTCGCGGCGGAGCGCTCGGCGGTGTCGTCCATGCGCATGTCCAGCGGAGCGTCGTAGGAGTAGGCGAAGCCGCGCTCCCGGTCGTCCAGCTGGTAGGAGGACACACCGAGGTCGTAGAGCGCGGCGTCGACCTTCGTGACGCCCGCGGCGGCCATGGCCTCGGGCACCCGGTCGTAGGTGCCGTGGAAGGGGATCAGGCGCTCGGCGAGGGGGCCGAGGCGCTCGACGGCCATGGCCTGGGCGTGGACGTCGCGGTCGATGCCGATGACGCGCAGGTGGGGGAACCGGGTCAGCAGGGCCTCGGTGTGCCCGCCCATGCCCAGCGTGCCGTCGACGGCGACGGGCGTACGGCCGGCCTCGAGCGCGGCCTGGACGGCGGGGGCGAGGAGGTCGACGACGCGGTCCCGCATCACGGGCAGGTGGCGGTCCTCGGGGCGCGGCTGGCCTGCGTCCACTCTCGACCTCCTGCTCACATCGCGGTCCTGGCGGACCTCGGGCGGGATCCCCATCCGTCCGCCGCCGCGCCTGGCCCAGGGGAAGACGGGTCAGGTGCGGCGGCGTCGGCTGGAGGTCTCGCTCGAGGTCGGGTGGTCATGGTCAGAAGACGCCGGGCAGGACGTCCTCGTCGGTCTCGGAGAAGGCGGCTTCCTGCTCGGCGAGGTAGGTGTTCCAGGACTCCGAGTCCCAGATCTCCACTCGCGTCCCCGCGCCGATCACGGTCACGTCCCGGTCCAGCCCCGCGTACTGTCGCAGCGGCGCCGGCACGGTCACCCGACCCTGCTTGTCCGGGACCTCGTCCGACGCCCCCGAGAGGAAGACGCGGATGTAGTCACGGGCCTGGCGGGAGGACAGTGGAGCCGACCTCATCTGCTCGTGGACCCGCTCGAACTCACGAGCGCTGAACACGTAGATGCAGCGCTCCTGACCCCGGGTCAGGACCAGCCCCTCCGCCAGCTCCTCGCGGAACTTGGCGGGGAGGATCAGCCGGGACTTCTCGTCGAGCCGGGGGGTGTACGTGCCCAAGAACACGGCAGACCCCCTGGCTCGTCAAGCGGTCCCTCCCGACCAAGGTCGGGACCCATGCTCTCTCCTTCCCTCCACATTACCCCACTTCCCTCCACCATCAACCCCGGACGCGGGTCCCGGCGCCACGGGCGTGTCGAGGCCCCCCGAGTCCGGCGCGCCATCCCGCGGGTCCCGGGGCCGGCGTCGCCGTGGAGGGACGTGGAGGACCGGTGGGCCCCGGTGGAGGGCCGCGGCGACGACGGAGCCTCGGGCAGCGGAAAGGCCCCGATCCGGAGCGGATCGGGGCCTGGAGTGGAGGATAGTGGGGGCCCGGCGGGCCAGGCGCTCAGTCGCCTCCGGCGCGCCGCTCGTCCCAGCGCCGCTCGAGGCGGCCCATGAAGTCGCCGCCTCCCTGCCGTCGCGGTGCGCCCGACCGGCGGGCCTCCGGGCCCGAGGCCCCGGAGGCGACAGCGCGCGGCCGCGTGGTCAGCAGGAAGATGCCGGCCCCGATGACGACGACGCCGAGCACGCCCAGGAGGATCGCGTGGTTGGCGACCCCGAGGACCACGACGAGCAGCCCGACCACTGCGAGGACGGCCCCGGCCACGACGCGACCCACGGGCAGCCGATGCCGCCCCGTGTCCGCCATCTGGGTGGCCAGCCGGGGGTCCTCGGTGCGCAGCTGCTGCTCCAGCTGGTCCAGCATCCGCTGCTCATGCTCTGAGAGGGGCATGGCGACTCCTTCGAACGCGGCCTCCGACACCTCCGGGACCGGGAGGGGACGCCCGCGCGTCCGACTTGCCCTCCAGGATAGGACCTGCCGCCCCACCCTAGCCAGGTGGCGACGTCGCCGGCCCCGGAACCCCTCACTCCCGGTCCGGGCCTCCGGGGCCCGGCCGCGGCGCGTCCCGGCGGGCGTCGGCGCGGGCCTCGCGGCGACCCAGCAGCGACGCCGGCCGCACGGCCGCCGTCGGGAAGCGCCGGGCGACGGCGTCCAGGGCGGCCTCGGCACCGGCCCAGTCGCCCGCCTCCGACGCCTCGCCCTCCGTCCCCCAGGCGGGACCGCCGAAGAGCGCCTCCTGGGCCGGAGGCTGATCGGCCTCGCCCCCGAGGCGCTCGGCGCGCACGCCCACGAGCCGGATCGGATGCGGCCGTTCGGCGTGCAGCTCGCGGACGAGCCGCCGCGCCGGGCCGAGGAGGTCGTGGCCCGTGGCGGTCGGCCGGGCGAGGCGGGCGGTGCGGCTGCGGACCGACCCGTCCGGCGCCTTGAGGCGGACCGTGACCGCGCCGGCGGTGACCCCCTCCGCGCGCAGCCGGGCCGCGACCCGGTGACACAGGCGCAGGACCTCCGGGTCGACGCCCGCGACGTCGACGGGGTCGACGTCGAAGGTGTGGTCCGCGCCGATGCTGCGGGCCGCCGGGCGCGGGGCGACGGGGCGCGGGTCGATGCCCCGGGCGAGCGACGCCCACTCCCGGCCGGCGGCCCCGAACGACGCCTCCAGCCGCGCGGGGTCCACCCGGGCGAGGTCGCCGATGGTCGCCACCCCCCGCCGGGCGAGCCGCTCGGCCGCCTTGGGGCCCACGCCCCACAGCCGGCCCACGGGCAGCGGATGGAGGAAGTCCAGGGTGCGCTCCGGCGGCACGATCAGCAGGCCGTCTGGCTTGGCCGCGGTGGACGCCGTCTTGGCCACGAACTTCACGGCCGAGCCGCCCACGGTGCACGGCAGCCCCAGCTCGGAGCGGACGCGCTCCCGGATCAGGTGGCCGATGTGCTCGGGCGGGCCGAGCCGGCGGCGGGCGCCGGCGACGTCGAGGAACGCCTCGTCCACGCTGAGCTGCTCCATCACGGGGGTCACGTCCGCGAGCACGGCCATCACCTCGGCGGAGACGGCCCGGTAGAGCTGCTGGCGCGGCGGGATGACCACGAGGGGCGGGCACAGGGCGCGGGCGTGCGCCAGGGGCATCGCCGAGCGGACCCCGTAGGCCCGCGCCGCGTACGAGGCGGAGAGCACCACGGACCGGCCGCTCGGGGCGGCGACGGCGGCGGGACGCCCCTCGAGGTCAGGCTGTTCGCGCAGCTCGACGGACAGGAAGAACGCGTCCATGTCCACGTGCAGGATCGTCGCCTCATCGCGGGGTGCAGCGGGCGCGGTCTCGGACATGGACCGAGCCTATCCGGGACCGGCGAGCCGCCGCGCGGCGCGGCTAGGGTGGGGCCATGCCCGCCGACGTCGCCGTCCCCCGCCCCCGTCCCGCCGACCAGGACCGCTTCCGCGCCGCCGTCGCCGACGCCCTCGACCGCCTGCTGGCGGAGCACCGCGAACGCGCCCGGGACGTCCACCCGCTGACGGCGCCCCTCGTGGACGCGATCGCGGACCTGACCGCGGGCGGCAAGCGCCTGCGCGCCGTCCTGGCCTGGCTCGGCTGGCGGGCGGCCGGCGGCGAGGCGGAGGACCCCCGCATCGCCGAGGCGGGCGCGGCGTTCGAGCTGTTCCAGGCCGCGGCGCTGATCCACGACGACATCCTGGACCGCTCGGACACCCGCCGGGGGATGCCCAGCGTGCACCGCCGCTTCGAGTCCCTCCACCGGGAGGCGGGCTGGCGCCACGCCGCGGAGCACTTCGGCGTCTCCGCCGCGATCCTCGCCGGCGACGTCGCCCTGGGGATGAGCGAGACGGCCTTCGCGCGCGTCCTCGCCGGCACGCCCCGGGAGGATCGGGCGCGGGCCGAGCTCGAGCGGATGCGCTTCGGCGTGATGGCGGGTCAGTACCTCGACGTGGTGGCCGAGATGGCCCCGGCGGCGCGCGATGCCCGCGAAGCCGAGGCGGCCGCCGAGGCGGTGGTGGAGCACAAGTCGGCCCGCTATTCGGCGGTGCACCCGCTGGCCCTGGGCGGGCTGCTGGCGGGGGCGGACGACGGGCTGGTGACCGCGTTCGCCCGGGTGTCGCTGCCGTTCGGCATGGCGTTCCAGTACCGGGACGACCTGCTCGGCGTGTTTGGCGATCCGGCGACCACGGGCAAGCCCGCGGGCGACGACCTGCGGGAGGGGAAACAGACGGTGCTCATCGCCCGCGCCGTCGAGCTGCTCGCCCCGGACGAGGTCGCCGCGCTCGACGCGGACCTCGGCGATCCAGACCTCGGCGCGGACCGGGTGGCCCACTGGCAGGCCGTCCTCGAAGCATGCGGTGCGCGCCAGGCCGTCGAAGAGCGGGTCGCGGTGCTCTCGCACGAGGCGGCCGGCGCCGTGGCGGGCCTGCTCGCGCACGGCGTCCCCGAGGATGTGAGCGCCGAGCTCACGCGGCTGATCGACGCCTACACGTCGCGCCGCCACTGAGCCGCACGAACCCCGCGGGCGGATGGCCGCCCGCGGGTCGGCTCACCAGGCCAGGGCCTGGGCGCGGCGCCGGATCTCGGTCTTCCGACCGTCCCGGAGCGCGTCGATGGGCCGGCCGGGCAACGACTCGTCCTCGGTGAACAGCCAACGGAGGGCCTCCTCGTCGGAGAAGCCGGCGTCGGCCAGCAGCACGAGCGTGCCCTGCAGGGAATCGAGCACGCCGGTCTCGGTGAGGAACAGCGCCGGCACGGACCGCACCGCGGGCTCGGGGCGACGCACGGCCAGCAGGCGGCGATCATGCACGAGGTTGTGGACGCGGGTCACACGCTGGTCGAGGCGCTCCGCCACGTCGGGCACGGAGAGCCACTCGCCCACGAGGGCGTCGAGCTCGGCGGGGATCGCGTCAGCGGGGACCGGGGTGTCGGAGGAAGTGGTGCTCACAGGCGCCAGCCTACGTGGCCGCCGACGGGCCCGGCCCATCGCGCCCCGGACGGCATAGATCTCAGTATGGTCACGAAGATCACATTCCGATAACATCGCCGAGGCTCCATGGCCGGGCGCCGACGTCGTCGGTCGACCGCGGGGGCCACGGGTCCCACCCGTCACTTCCCCGTCGTGTTCCATCCATCCATCCGATCCGATGCCGAGGTCTGCCGTGCCCCACACCCCCGTCCGCTCCCGCCGCCTGCGCTCCGTCCTGACCGGCGGCGCGGTGCCCCTGCTGCTGCTCACCGGTCTGCCCGCCCAGGCCCACGCCCAGGAGGCGGCGGTGCATACCGTGCGCCCGGGCGACTCCCTCACCCGGATCTCGGCCGCCCGCGGCGTCTCCGTCGCCGACCTGCTGCGGTTCAACGGCCTGGGCCTGGAGACCGTGCTCTACCCGGGTGACGAGCTCCGCCTGACCGGCGCGGCGGCCCCGGCCCCGGCCGCGGGGACCTACACGGTGCAGCCGAACGACGGGTGGTGGGTCATCGCCCGCCGCACCGGCGTCTCCGCCGCGCAGCTGCAGCGGCTCAACGGCATGAGCGCGTCGAGCATGCTCCACCCGGGCATGGTCCTGACCACGCAGCGCACGGCCGCCGCACCGAAGGCCCCCGCGTCGCCCGCCCCGACCACGACCCCCGCCACCGCGCCGGCATCGACGGCCCCGACGGCGGCCGGCGGGACGGTCCGGTACACCGTGGTCTCCGGCGACTCCCTCTGGGGGATCTCCCAGCGGTTCGAGGTCTCCATCCCCCGTCTGCGCGAGCTCAACGGCCTGACGCGGGCCTCGACGCTGCACCCCGGCGACGTGCTCGTGATCTCCGACGGCACCCTCGAGGTGGAGCCGGTCTCCGCCGTCCAGGCGGTCGGCGACACCTTCCTCGGGCGCACCTACGCGCCGCACGTGACGGCCTCGGCGAACGAGAACCTGCGCCTGCTGCGCTCCGTCCCGCAGCCCACCCCCGAGCAGATGCAGCAGATCGTCCGCGAGACCGCCGAGCGGATGGGCGTGGACCCTCGCCTGGCCCTGGGCCACGCGTACACCGAGTCCCGCTTCCGCATGGCCTCGGTCTCCCCCGGCAACGCCGTGGGGGCGATGCAGGTCATCCCGATCACGGGCGAGTTCGCCTCGGAGCTGGTGGGCCGCGAGCTGAACCTGCTGGACCCCCACGACAACGCGGTGGCCGGCGTCGCGTTCATCAAGTACGTGCAGGACCGCACCCCCACCCTCGATGAGGGCATCGGGGCCTACTACCAGGGCCTCGGCGGGGTGCTGGACAGCGGCCTGAACCCGGAGGCACGGGACTACGTGGCCAAGGTGCGCGCCGCGATGGCGATGTTCTGATCCGCCGGCGGCGGACCGCCCCGAGGGGTCCGCCGCCTGTCCTACCCTGGGACGATGAGCAGCGCACGCCGCGACCCCCTCGTGGGGGGCATCGTCGACGGCCGCTACCGGGTCGTCGAGCGGCTGGCCCGGGGCGGCATGTCCACCGTCTACCTGGCCGTGGACGAGCGTCTCGACCGCCAGGTGGCGCTCAAGGTCATGCACCCGCACCTGGCGGAGGACCCCGTCCTCGTCGGCCGGTTCGAGCAGGAGGCCAAGACGACGGCGCGGCTGTCCCATCCGCACGTCGTCGCGGTCCTGGACCAGGGCCACACCGAGGCCGAGGACGGCGACGTGCTGGCCTACCTCGTGATGGAGCACGTGCCCGGCCGCACGCTGCGCACCGTCATCCGGGACCGGGCCCCGCTCTCGCCCCGGGAGGCGCTGCGGTTCCTGCGTCCGCTCGTCGACGGCCTGGCCGCCGCGCACCGCGCCGGGCTGGTGCACCGGGACGTGAAGCCCGAGAACGTGCTCGTCCGCGACGACGGCCGGGTGACGGTCGCGGACTTCGGCCTGTCCCGCGCCGCCACGGCCCACACCATGGCCGGGCAGGCCGTCGTGGGCACGCCCGCCTACCTCGCCCCCGAGCACATCGCCGGGGCGCCCGCCGACGCCCGCTCCGACGTGTACGCCGTGGGCATCATCCTGTTCGAGCTGCTCACGGGCCGCCAGCCGTACACCGCGGCGACCGCGCTGCAGGTCGCCTACCGACACGTCCACGAGCGGGTCCCCGTGCCGTCCACGCTGCACCCCGGGCTCCCCGAGGACCTCGACGACCTCGTGCTGTGGTGCACCGAGCCGGACCCGGCCGACCGGCCCGCCGGTGCCGGCGAGCTCCTGCACCGCATCGACGCCGTGGCGGCGGGCCTGGACCCCGACGAACCGGACCGCCGCCCCGCCGAGGGCCCGGGCACGGACCCGGCGGCGGCCGCCCCCGCCGCCGATGGCCTCGAGGGCGCAGCCCCGGACGGGGACCTGCCGACCCGGGCCCTCGACGCCGGCGACCACCACGCGACGCGCGTGCTCCCCGCCCTGGCTGAGTCCGCCCTCGACGACGACGTGACCGACGTCATCGACACCCGTGCGGCGACGCACGGGGGCGACCCGCGGCCCGCCGCGCGCCCGGCGGAGCCGGTCGGCCCTCTCGCTGTCGACCCCGCTCCGGCGGACCGGCATCCGGGGCGCGGCTCCCGGCGGCGGCTGCGTCGGGCGGCCCGCCGCCCCGCCCTCGACCTCGGCCAGGGCACCGGCCGGGCCGCGGCGATCGGCGCGGCCGTGACCCTGCTGCTCACCGGCGTCGCCCTGCTGCTGGGCTGGACGCTGGGCTCCGGCGGCCTCGGAGTCGGTGGTGTGGCGGTGGTCCCCGACCTCGACGGGCTGGCCCGGGAGGCGGCGGAGGAACGGCTGACCGCCGCGGGCTTCACCGCGGCGGTCACGGCCCGGCATGACGAACTCCGCACGGAGGGCACGGTCGTCGACAGCTCACCCGCGGCCGGGGAGCCGGCAGGGCGCGGCGCCCCCGTCGAGCTCACCGTCTCCGCCGGCCCCGCGCCGGTGCCGGTGCCCGACCTGACCGGCGTCGTGATCCGGCAGGCCCACGGCGTGGCCCGGGACGCCCGATTCACCGTGGAGGTCGCGGAGCGCCGCACCGATCCCGCAGTGCCGGCCGGGGCCGTGATCGAGCAGCACCCGGCCCCCGGCGAGCAGGCGACGCCGGGCACCGCGGTCCGCGTGGTGCTCTCCGAGGGCCGCGCCGTGCGCCCGGTGCCGGACATGACCGGGCAGGATCCGGAGACGGCGCACACGACGCTGGCGGACGAGGGCTGGGACGCCCGCGTGCATCGCCTGCCGCTGCCGCTCTCCGCCCGGGGCGAGTCCCGGGTCCTGCACCAGTCCCCCGCCGCCGGGACCGCGCTGCCGGAGGGCACCGCGGTCCACGTCTGGGTCGGCTGAGCCGGGGCGTGCCCGGCCGCGCGGTCAGGCCCGCGGCGCGCGGCGCTCGGGGTGCGAGAGGGCCTCGGTGACCTTGAACGCCATCTCCAGGGACTGCTGGTGGTTCAGCCGCGGGTCGCACAGCGTCTCGTAGCGGGCGTCGAAGTCGGCCTCGTTGATCGGGTCGGAGCCGCCCAGGCACTCGGCGACGTCGTCGCCGGTCAGCTCGACGTGCATGCCGCCCGGGTGCGTGCCGAGCTCGCGGTGCACCTCGAAGAAGCCGCTGACCTCGTCCATCACGTCCTCGAACCGGCGGGTCTTGTAGCCGTTGGCCGCGGTCACGGTGTTGCCGTGCATGGGGTCGGTGACCCACACCGGCTCCAGCCCCGCGTCCCGGACGCCCTCGACGATGCCGGGGAGCACGTCCCGGATCCGCTCCGCGCCCATGCGGGTGATGAAGGTCAGGCGGCCCGGCTCGCGCTCCGGGTCCAGCCGCTCCGCGAGCTCGAGCGCGTCCGCGACCGTGGTGGTCGGGCCGAGCTTCACGCCGATCGGGTTGCGGACCCGGGAGAGGAAGTCGACGTGGGCGCCGTCCACCTGGCGGGTGCGCTCGCCGATCCACAGGAAGTGGGCGCTCGTGGCGTAGGGGTCGCCGCTGCGTGAGTCCACGCGGGTCAGGGCACGTTCGTAGTCGAGCAGGAGCGCCTCGTGGGCCGAGTAGAACTCGGTGCGGCGCATGGCCTCGAAGTCCACGCCCGCGGCGTTCATGAAGCGGACCGCGCGGTCGATCTCGGCGGCCATCTCCTCGTACTGGGCGTAGGCCGGGTTGGCCATGAAGCCCTGGTTCCACTGGTGCACGCTGCGCAGATCGGCGAAGCCGCCCTGGGTGAAGGCGCGGACCAGGTTCAGGGTGGAGGCGGAGGTGTGGTACGCCTGCACCATCCGTCGGGCGTCGTGCCGGCGTGCCTGCTCGGTGAACTCGTAGCCGTTCACGATCTCGCCGCGGAAGCTGGGCAGCGTGACGCCGTCGCGGGTCTCCGTGTCCGAGGACCGCGGCTTGGCGAACTGGCCGGCGATCCGGCCCATCTTCACGACCGGCATGGAGGCGCCGTAGGTCAGCACCGCGGCCATCTGCAGGATGGTCTTCACCCGGGCGCTGATCCGGTTGGCGGTGGACCCGGCGAACGTCTCGGCGCAGTCGCCGCCCTGCAGGAGGAACGCGCGGCCCTGGGCGACGTCGGCCAGACGGGCGCGCAGCAGGTCGACCTCGCCCGCGAAGACGAGCGGGGGCAGGGCGCTCAGCTCGGCGACGGCGGCGCGGTGATCGGCCTCGTCCGCCCAGGACGGCGCCTGCGCGATCGGCAGCGAGCGCCAGTGGTCCAGGCCGGGGATGTCGGCGGCGCCCTCCGAGATGGCGGTGCCGAAGGCCAGGATCTTCTCGCGGGGGTCTTCAGTCATGTGCACCAGGCTAGGGGCCGCGTGCCGCGCCCCGGTCTGAGCGTCCCCGGATGACGACGCGCGGGCCCCGCTCAGTCGCGGGCGCGTGGCGGAGCGGCCGTACGGCCCGCCTTCACGTCCGCCGCGTAGGTGTCCACGTACTCCTGGCCCGACAGGCGCCGGATGGCCTCCATGATCTCGTCCGTCACCTCCCGCAGCACCCGGGGGTCGCCGACGGCCTCGGCACGGTCGGAGAAGTCCAGCGGCTCACCGAAGATCATGCCCAGGCGCCGGATCCGCGGCAGCACATGGCCGATCGGCTGGACCTGGTCCGTGCCGATCATCGCGATGGGCACCACGGGCGCGCCCGAGGCCAGCGCGAGCTTGGCCACGCCGATCTTGCCGCGGTGCAGCCGCCCGTCCGGGCTGCGGGTGCCCTCCGGGTAGATCCCGAGCAGCCGGCCCTCCCGCAGCGCCTCGAGGCCCGCGTCCAGCGAGCGCAGGGACGCCTCTCCGCCGGAGCGGTCCATGGGCAGCTGGTTCGCCGCCTCGAAGAACCGGCGGGTGACCCAGCCCTTCACGCCCGGGCCGGTGAAGTACTCACGCTTGGCCAGGAAGTGCACCTGGCGGTCGAGCATGGCCGGCATGAACACCGAGTCCGAGACGGACAGGTGGTTGCTGGCCAGGATCGCCGGGCCCTCGGCCGGCACGTTCCCGAGGCCCTTCACCCAGGGGCGGAACAGCAGGCGGGTGGCCGGAGCCACGGCGAACGTCTTGGCGGACCAGTAGAACGTGGACACGAGGGCCTTCCGGTCGGGGCGGTCGGGTGCCTGCCCATCGTATGGTCCGCCTGCCTTACCCTGGCACCATGCCCCGCCCCGTCGCCGTCGCCCCCGAAGACCTCCCCCTGCGCCTCATGCCCGCCGCTCCCGCCCGGCGCGACCACTGCGTCGTGCTCCTGCACGGGTTCACCTCGACTCCGGCCTCCGTCCGCGCCTGGGCCGAGGGGCTCGCGGCAGGCGGCTCCCCCGTGAGCGTGCCCCTGCTGCCGGGGCACGGCACCCGGTGGGAGGACCTCGCCGCCACCGGTGCGGACGAGATCCGCGCCGCCGTCCGGGCCGTCGTGGACCTCGAGCTCGCCCGACACGGCCGCGTGGTCATGGCGGGCATCTCGATGGGCGGCGCCCTCGCGCTCGACGCCGCCGCCCACCGACCCGTGGCCGGGGTGCTCGTGGTGAACCCCGCGCTGCGCTTCGCCAGCCCGCTCGCCCCCTTCGCCCCGCTGCTGGCCCCGTTCGTCCCCACGGTCGCCCCGATCGCGGACGACATCGCGGACCCGACGGCGCGCGAGCGCGCCTACCCCCGCACGCCGGTGGCCGGCGTCGCCGCCCTCGGCCGCATCCAGCGGGCCGCCCGCCGCGCCCTGCCGCGGATCACCGCTCCCGTGACGGTCTACCGGTCCGCCCGCGACGCCGTCGTGCCCGCCTCGAGCCACCGGACCCTGGTGCGGGGCCTGCGCCAGGCCCCCGTGGAGGTGGTGGGACTGCCCCGCAGCCGCCACGTCGCCACGCTCGACTACGACCTGCCGCTGCTGATCGACCACGGCCGGAGCGCGGTCGCCGCCATGACGACGCACTGAGTCGCGCCCGGACCCTGCCGCTGCCGGTTGTAGAGTGTGCGTGACACGACTCACACATACTTCCGTTCCGCCGACCATCGGTCGGCGGGACCGACCCGACGCCCGAGGAGTCCCATGCACGAGATCAGCGAGCCGTACCACCACCCCCGCCTGTCCCCGGAGGCGAACATCACGGACTTCCTGGAACGCCAGGCCACGGAGCGTCCCGACCACGGCCTCTTCGCGGTGCCCGACGCGCAGGACCAGTGGACGGACGTCTCCGCCCGGGACGCCCGCGAACGCGTGCGGGCCCTGGCCAAGGGGCTCATCGCCGCCGGGATCCAGCCCGGGGAGACGGTCGGTCTCCTGGCCTCCACCCGCCTGGAGTGGACACTGGTCGACTTCGCCATCTGGTATGCCGGCGCGGTCACCGTGCCCGTGTACGAGACCTCCTCCGTCAGCCAGGTGTCCTGGATCATCGAGGACTCGCACGTGCGCGCCGTCGTGACCGGGAACGAGAACCTCGCCAAGACGGTGCGGGACGCGGTGCAGCGCGAGGGCCTGCCGGAGCTGATCGGCCTGTGGACGATGGACCCGGCCGACGGCGCCCCCGGCTCCGGTCTCGAGGCGCTCGTCGCCCTGGGCACGGACGTCACCGATGAGGAGCTCGAGACGCGCCGGTCCTCCGCCGGCCTGGCCGACCTGGCGACCATCATCTACACCTCCGGCACCACGGGCCGGCCCAAGGGCTGCGAGCTCACGCACGAGAACTTCGCGGAGCTCGTCAACCAGACCCTGTCCTCCTCGCTCGGCGACGTCGTCCGCCAGGACACCTCCACCGTGCTGTTCATCCCCCTGGCGCACGTGTTCGCGCGCTTCGTCTCGGTGCTCACCGTCGCCGCGGGCGCACGCTGCGGGCACGTCTCGGACATCAAGCGGCTCTCGGTCTCGCTGCAGACCTTCCAGCCGAGCTTCGTGCTGGCCGTGCCGCGCGTGTTCGAGAAGATCTACAACGCGGCGCTGCTCAACGCGCAGAGCGGCGGCAAGGAGAAGATCTTCCGCCGTGGCGCGGACGTGGCGATCCGCTGGTCCCGGGCGCTGGACTCGGGCCAGATGACGGCGCCCCTGCGGCTGCAGCGCGCGTTCTACTCCGCGCTGATCTACCGCCGGATCCGGACGGCCATGGGCGGCCGGCTCGCGTACGCGGTCTCCGGCGGCGGCCCCCTCTCCACCGACCTGGCGCACTTCTTCCGCGGCGTGGGCGTGACCATCCTCGAGGGCTACGGCCTCACCGAGACGACGGCCCCCATCACCGTGGGCCGGCCGGACCGGCTGAAGATCGGCACGGTCGGACACCCCCTCGGCGGCAACCAGGTGCGGATCGCCGAGGACGGCGAGATCCTCACGCGCGGCACCTCGCTGATGCGCGGCTACCACAACCGGCCGGAGGCGAACGAGGAGGCCTTCGAGGACGGCTGGTTCCGCACCGGCGACCTCGGGGCCCTGGACGACGACGGCTTCCTCACGATCACCGGCCGCAAGAAGGAGCTGCTGGTGACGGCCGGCGGCAAGAACGTGGCACCGGCGATGCTCGAGGACGCGATCCGCAGCGACGCGCTCGTCTCCCAGGTGATGGTGGTCGGCGACGGCAAGCCCTTCATCGCGGCGATCGTCACCCTCGACACCGACACCCTGCCCGCGTGGCTCGCCGCGAACGGGCTGCCGAAGGACCTCGACGTCGCTGCGGCCGCACGCGAGGACGCGGTGCGCCGCCACATCCAGGAGGCCGTGGACAAGGCCAACAGCCTGGTCTCGCGCGCCGAGGGGATCCGGGAGTTCCGCATCCTCGACCGCGACTTCTCCCTGGAGGAGGGCCATGTGACCCCGTCCCTGAAGATGCGCCGGTCGGCGATCATGAAGGACTTCGCCGCGCAGATCGCGGACATCTACGGGGAGCCCGCCCCGCACAACTGAACGCCCCCTCGACGACGGCGCCCGGCCCCGCGGCCGGGCGTCGTCGTCCCCGCGGTTCCGGTCAGAGCAGACCGGAGTCCGGCACGTCCAGGCCCAGCAGCGCGTTCTCGACGACCTCGGTGAGGGCCGGGTGGGGCCAGTACTGGCCCCGCGCGAGCCGGTGGGCGTCGATGCCGAACGCCATGCCGGTCACGAGCGGCTGGATGAGGTTCGCGGCCTCGTGCCCCAGGATGTGCCCGCCCAGGATCCGTCCCGTGGCCTTCTCCGCGACGACGGTGCACACGCCCTCGGTGTCCTCCATGGCCCAGCCGTAGGCGACGTCCCCGAAGGACTGGGTCTTCACCGTGATCGCGTCCGCGCCGTAGTCGGCGAGCGCCTGCTCCACCGTGAGACCGACGGAGGCCACCTGCGGATGGGTGAACACGGCCGCCGGCACGGGGCCGAGCGTGTTGGCGCGGAGATCGTCCGGATGCTCCAGGTTGTGCGCGACGACGCGGGCCTCGTGATTGGCTACGTGCTTGAGCTGCCACGTGTTGGCGACGTCCCCGAGCACGTAGACCCCCTCCACCGGAGCAGCGTCGGAGAGTGCGCGCTGATGCTCGTCGCTGGCCAGGACGCCGTCGTCGGTGACGTCCAGTCCCGCGGCGGCGGGGTCGAGGCGGTCCGTGTTCGGCGTCCGGCCGACCGCGATCAGCACCGTGTCCGCCTCGATGGCCTCCTCCACGATGCCGGTCTGCTCCTGGCCCCCTGCGCGATCCAGGCGCACCCGGACCCAGCCGTCCGCGGCCCGCTCGGCGTCCTCGACCGGTTCGATCCCGGCCGGGGTCCACCCCGTGCGCAGGTCCCACCGTCGGGCAGCGATCTTCGTGAACGTCGTGGACACGGACATGTCGTGCTGCTTGAGCAGCCGGTGGCCGCGGTTGACCTGGACGACCTCGGTCCCCAGCCCGGCGAAGACGGAGGCGAACTCGCAGGCGATGAACCCGCCGCCCACCACGAGCAGCCGCCGCGGCAGCCGATCCAGTCGCATCACGGTGTCCGAGGTGTGCACCGACGGCAGGTCCAGGCCCGGGATCTCCGGGAGGGTGGGCCGCGACCCCGCGGCGACCACCACCTGGTCCGCCGTGATCTCCCGGCCCGAGGCGGTGCGCACGCGGCGGGGACCGACGAAGCGCACCTCCTCCTGGATCACGCTCGTGTAGTCCAGATCGTCCCGGCGGTAGCGCAGCCCGTCCCGGCTGATGCCGTCGATGCGCGTGAAGATGCGGTCCCGGATGGCCGGGAAGTCGGCGCCCGTGAACTCCAGCCCCACCCCGAGGCTCCGGGCCTCGGGGGGCAGCGCGGCCAGGCCGGCCGGGTAGGCGTACATCTTGGTGGGGATGCAGCCGACGTTCAGGCAGGTGCCGCCGAACGTGCCGGAGTCGGCGATCACGACGCTCCGGCCCTTCCAGTGTTCGCTGATCAGGGAGTTCCCCGATCCGGAGCCGATGATGAGCAGGTCGTGGTGTTCCGCAGAGGTGGCCATGCCTCCCAGGATAGGCACGGGCCCGGACGCGGTGGCGTCCGGGCCCGTGGGGCGGCCCGCCGGCGGCGGGCTCACGCGGGGCTCACTCGATCACGAGCAGCAGGTCTCCGCCGTTGACGGGCGTGACGCCCTCCGTGACCACGCGGCGCACGGTGCCCGCGGCCTGGGCCGTGATCGTGGCCTCCATCTTCATCGCCTCGATCGTGGCCACCGCCTGGCCGACCTCGACGGCGTCGCCCTCGGCCACCTGGACGGTGACCGAGCCCGCGAACGGGGCGGCGACGTGGCCGGGGGTGCCGGGGTCCGCCTTCTCCGCGGTCCGCACGGTGGACTCGATCGAGCGGTCCCGGACGGTCATCTGGCGCAGCTGGCCGTTCAGGGTGACCATCACCGTGCGCATGCCCTTCTCGTCCGGCTCGGAGACGGACATGAGGGTGGCGAGCAGCCGGACACCGCGTCCGAGCGAGATGACGTGCTCACGCCCGGGGACGAGGCCGTAGAGGAAGTCGCGGGTGTGCAGGGTGACGGTGTCCCCGAACTCCTCGCGGTGCGCCTCGAACTCCTTCGTGGGGCCGGGGAAGAGCAGGCGGTTCAGCACCGCGCGGCGGGTCTGTCCGGCCTCGGCGAGGGCGCTCGAGTCCTCCGCGGAGATCTCCACCATGCCCGCGCCCTCGCGGCGACCCTGGAGGGCCTTGGTCCGGAAGGGCTCCGGCCAGCCGCCGGGCGGGTCGCCGAGCTCGCCGCGCAGGAAGCCGATCACGGAGTCCGGGATGTCGAACTCCTGCGGACGCTCCGCGAACTCCTTCGGGTCCACGCCGGAGCCGACCAGCTGCAGCGCCAGATCGCCCACCACCTTGGAGGACGGGGTGACCTTGACGAGGTGGCCGAGCAGGTCGTCGGCCGCGGCGTACATCGACTCGATGGCCTCGAACCGCTCCCCCAGGCCGAGCGCGATCGCCTGCGTGCGCAGGTTGGACAGCTGGCCGCCCGGGATCTCGTGGTGGTACACGCGGCCGGTCGGGGCGGGCAGCCCCGCCTCGAAGGGCGCGTACGCCGAGCGGACGGACTCCCAGTAGGGCTCCATCGCGGTGGCGGCCTCGAGGCCGAGACCGGTGTCCCGCTCGGTGTGCTCGAGCGCCGCGACCAGGGCGGACAGCGGCACCTGGCTGGTGGTGCCCGCCATGGACGCGGTGGCCGCGTCGACGGCGTCCACGCCGGCCTCCGCCGCCGCGAGCAGGGTGGCCAGCTGGCCGCCGGCGGTGTCGTGCGTGTGCAGGTGCACGGGCAGGTCGAACTCGGCGCGCAGGGCGGTGACGAGCTCGCGCGCGGCGGCGGGCCGCAGCAGGCCCGCCATGTCCTTGATCGCCAGGACGTGGGCGCCGGCGTCGACCATCCGGCGGGCGAGGCCCAGGTAGTAGTCGAGCGTGTAGAGCGTCTCCTTCGGGTCCGTCATGTTGCCCGTGTAGCACAGGGCCGCCTCGGCCACGGCGGTGCCCGTGGCACGCACCGCCTCGATGGCCGGGGTGATCTGCTCGACGTCGTTGAGGGCGTCGAAGATGCGGAACACGTCGACGCCGGACGCCGCGGCCTCGGCCACGAACGCGTCCGTCACCTCGGTGGGGTACGGCGTGTAGCCCACCGTGTTGCGGCCGCGCAGCAGCATCTGGATCGGGATGTTCGGCAGCTCCGCGCGCAGCAGCTCGAGGCGCTGCCACGGGTCCTCGTGGAGGAAGCGCAGCGCGACGTCGTACGTCGCCCCGCCCCAGGCCTCCACGGAGAGCAGCCCCGGCAGGGTGTGCGCGACGGCGGGCGCGGCGGCCAGCAGGTCGCGCGTGCGGACGCGGGTGGCCAGCAGGGACTGGTGGGCGTCGCGGAACGTGGTGTCCGTGACGGCCAGCGCGGTCTGTTCGCGCAGGGTGCGGGCGAAGCCCTCGGGGCCCTGCTCCAGCAGCACCTGACGCCAGCCGTGCGGGGGCGCCGCGTCCTCGTTCCGGCTCGGGCCGTCGAAGGGCGAGCGGTCCGGCTCCTGGTGCTTGTCGCCCGGGTGCTCCGGGAGGCGGTCGCGGGGGTCGATGCCCTCGATGCGCGGGCCGTGCGGCTGGTTGACCGTGACGTCCACGAGGTACTGCAGGGCCTTGGAGCCGCGGTCCTGGGAGCGGTTCACCGTGGCCAGCTCGGGGTGCTTGTCGATGAAGTCCGTGGCGACGTCGCCGCTGACGAACTGCGGGTCGTCCATCACGTTCATCAGGAACGGGATGTTGGTGGCCACGCCGCGCACGCGGAACTCGGCCAGGGCGCGGCGCACGCGGCGCACGGCCATGGCGTAGTCGCGTCCGCGGCAGGTGAGCTTGACCAGCATGGAGTCGAAGTGGGGGCTGATCTCCGCACCGGCGTAGATGGTGCCGCCGTCGAGGCGCACACCGGAGCCGCCGGCCGAGCGGTAGGCGGTGATGGTGCCGGTGTCCGGGCGGAAGCCGTTGGCCGGGTCCTCGGTGGTGATGCGGCACTGGATGGCGAAGCCGCGGACCTGGAGGGCGTCCTGGGTGATGCCCAGCTCGGGCAGGGTGGCGCCGGCGGCGATGCGCAGCTGCGCGCCCACCAGGTCCACGTCCGTGACCTCCTCGGTCACGGTGTGCTCCACCTGGATGCGGGGGTTCATCTCGATGAACACGTGCTGGCCCGCACGCTCGCCCGCCGTGTCCACGAGGAACTCGACGGTGCCCGCGTTGACGTACCCCATCTCCTTGGCGAAGGCGACGGCGTCCCGGTGCAGGGCCTGCCGGATCTCCTCGTCCAGGTTCGGGGCCGGGGCCATCTCGATGACCTTCTGGTGGCGGCGCTGGAGCGAGCAGTCCCGCTCGAAGAGGTGCACGACGTTGCCCTCGCCGTCGGCGAGGATCTGCACCTCGATGTGCCGCGGCCGCAGGACGGCCTGCTCGAGGAACACGGTGGGGTCGCCGAAGGCGGTGTCCGCCTCGCGCATCGCGGCCTGGAGGGAGCCGCGCAGGTCCTCGCGGCGCTCGACGCGGCGCATGCCGCGGCCGCCGCCGCCGGCGACGGCCTTGACGAAGATGGGGAAGCCGATCTCCTCGGCCTGCTCCAGGAGCCACTCGACGTCGGCGCTCGGGTCCGAGGAGGCCAGGGTGGGGATGCCCGCACGCTTGGCCGCGCGCAGGGCCTCGACCTTGTTGCCGGTCAGCTCGAGGACGTCGGCGGGCGGGCCGACGAAGGTGATCCCGTTCTCAGCCGCGGCACGGGCCAGGCCGGCGTTCTCCGACAGGAAGCCGTAGCCCGGGTAGATCGCGTCGGCCCCGGCGTCCTTCGCCACGCGGATGATCTCGTCCACGTCGAGGTAGGCGCGCACGGGGTGGCCCTCCTCGCCGATGCGGTAGGCCTCGTCCGCCTTCTGGCGGTGGATCGAATTGCGGTCCTCGTAGG
The DNA here is from genome assembly GCF_022664405.1 of Micrococcus luteus. Lineage (NCBI taxonomy): Bacteria > Bacillati > Actinomycetota > Actinomycetes > Micrococcales > Micrococcaceae > Micrococcus > Micrococcus luteus. The sequence goes on from NZ_JAKRLB010000024.1 coordinate 33,238, forward strand.
GGAAGACGGCGACGGTGCGGGCGCCCAGCTCGTAGCAGGCGCGGAAGGCGCGGACGGCGATCTCGCCGCGGTTGGCCACCAAGACCTTGGAGAAGACGGCGCCGGCTCCGGTCGACCCGGCCGCGTCCTCTGGAGGGGTGAAGTTCTCGACAGGTGCGGTCATGGTTGGGAGTGTGTCACACCGCGCCGGAGTTCCGCCTCATGTCGCGCACAGTCACCGCTGCGAGACGAAAGATGACTGACTCGGCGCTGTGGGGCGCCGACGCCGGCCCGGCCTCGTGCCGGGGCCGGCGTCGGCCGCGGGCGCCCCGCGGAGGAGGGTCAGGCGGAGCGGCGGGCCCGACGCCGCCCGGCCAGCTCGTCCCCCGGCTCGGGGGCCCCGACCACGCTCTCGCGGGGCAGCTCGGCGAGGCTGCCCTCGACCTCGCGCCACACGCGGCCGACGGCGATCCCGAAGACGCCCTGGCCGCCCTGGACGAGGTCCACGACCTCGTCCGCCGAGGTGCACTCGTACACCGAGGCGCCGTCGCTCATCAGGGTGATCTGCGCCAGGTCCTCGACACCCCGCTCGCGCAGGTGGCCCACGGCGGTGCGGATCTGCTGGAGCGAGACGCCGGTGTCCAGGAGGCGCTTGACCACCTTGAGGACGAGGATGTCGCGGAACGAGTAGAGCCGCTGGGAGCCGGAGCCGGAGGCGCTGCGGACCGTGGGGACCACGAGGTCCGTGCGGGCCCAGTAGTCGAGCTGGCGATAGGTGATGCCGGCGGCCTTGCACGCGGTGGGACCGCGGAAGCCGACGTCGTCGCCCCGGGTCGCGCCCTCGTCGAAGAGCGTGCCCTGGGTGCCGAGCGCGGGGGGCCGGCCAGGACCTGCAGTGGGTGTCACGGGGAACCTCCTGGTGCGGGGCCCCCGGTGCGGGGAGGGGGACGCGACCGTCGTGTGCCGCCGGTGACCGTGGCGGCGCTCCCCGGTGACCGTGGGGAGGGCGACGGAGGCGCCCCGGGTGGCGGGGCCCTCTTCCCCTCGAAGGTACGCGCGGGTCCGGGGGCGGTCAACGAAGCCGGCGGCGAGGCCGCGCCGTGTCGCGCCGGCTCCGCTCAGGCGAAGTCCTCGGGGCGCACGGTGTCCAGGAAGTCGCGGAAGTCCTCGACGGCGCGCTCCTGGCCGGCGTCCTCCTCCCCCGTCCGCGCCGGCATGCCGGCGTCCGCGAGCACGGCGGGGCTGCCCAGCACGGGGGCGTCGGCGCGCAGGGCGACCACGACGGCGTCCGACGCGCGGGCGTCGACCCGGGCGCCCGTGGAGAGCACGAGCTCGGCGTGCACGACCTCGTCCCGGACCTCGGTGAGCCGCACCCGCACGACCTCGGCGCCCAGGGCGTCGACGGCGGCCAGGAGCAGCTCATGGGTGAGGGGCCGGGGCGTGCGGACGCCCTCAAGCGCGAGCGCGGCGGCGGCGGCCTCGGGCGCGCCCACCCACAGCGGGACCATCGTGCGGCCGGGCGGGTCCACCAGCAGTATCACGTGGTGCTGTTCGGGCAGCTCGACGCGCACGCCGAGCACGGAGAGCGGCACGTCGCCGACCTCGTCGGCGGGCACGGGGCGCGGCTCAGTCATCCCACTGCTCCAGCCCCACGGCCACGAGGGCCGCATGCAGCCGCAGGCTGGCCTGCGCGATCTCGCGTGCCGAGCGGGCCACGCGGGGGCGGGTGCCGGCGTCGCGGCGGGCCTGCAGCGGGGCGACGGCGCGCTCCACCAGGCCCAGTTCGCGGTCGGCGGCGGCCCGCAGCGGGCGCAGGTGCCGGGGCTCCAGGCCGTGGCCCGCGAGCACGACGGCGGCCCGGGCCACGTCCATCGCGTGGCTCGGGTAGCCGCCGTCGGGATCGACGGGCAGGAGCGAGTACTGATCCAGCTCGGCCAGCAGCTCCTCGCCCGCCCCGGATTCGGCGGCGAGCTCGGCACGGGTCCACGACCGGCGGCCCCCGGCGACCTCGCGGCCGAGCCGCTCCGCGTCCGAGGACGCCGGGGCCGCCGCGGTTCCGGGCAGGCCGGTGGGGCGTTCACCGCGGTCCAGCGCGGCCAGGTGTTCGGCGATCACCTTGAGCGGCAGGAAGTGGTCGCGCTGCAGGGCGAGGACGAACCGGAGCCGGTCCACGTCCTCGGGCCGGAAGCGCCGGTAGCCGGCGCTGGTCCGCTCGGGCAGCACGAGGCCACGCTCCTCCAGGAAGCGCACCTTGGACGCGGTGACGCCGGGGAATTCGACTTCGAGGGAGGCTACGACCTCGCCGATGCCCAGCCGGCCCGCAGGGCGGGCGGTGGGGACGGCGTCGGGGCGCGGGCGCGGATCGGTCACGAGGATGACGGCTCAGCCCCGCGCCGGCCCGGCGTAGTACGTGAGCCGGTACTTGCCGATCTGCACGTGCATCCCGGAGCGCAGCAGGATCTCGTCCACGCGGTCGTGGTTCACGAAGGTGCCGTTGAGGGAGTTCAGGTCCACGAGCCGGTGGCCGCCGTCCTCGGCCCGGAACTCCGCGTGACGACGGGAGACGGTGACGTCGTCGAGGAAGATGTCCGCGTCCGGGTGGCGCCCCACGGAGACCACGTCCTCGTCCAGCAGGAAGCGGGCCGACTGGTCCGGGCCCTCGTGGGCGAGCAGCAGCGCGGAACCGGCCGGGAGGGCGCGGATCGCGTCCGACTCCTCACGGGTGAGGTCCGCCGAGACCAGCGGCGCCAGCTCGGTGAGGTTGATGGCGGATGTGGACAGGTCCGGTTCACGTCCGGGCTGGTTCATGGGGTGCTCCTGTGCGGGGGCCGGCGCCGCGGCGCCGGAGGGAGAGACGAAGGGGACGCCGTCGCCCCGCCGGCCGGCGGCGGGGCGACGGCGGACGGGGCTCAGCTGGTGTGCGAGGCGTAGCCCTCGGCGTCCATGAGGCCCTCGAGCTGGGCCTCGTCCGCGAGGGTGATCTCGAACAGCCAGCCGCCCTCGTAGGGGGCGGAGTTGACCAGGCCGGGCTCGCCGTCGAGCTCGTCGTTGACGGCGGCCACGGTGCCGGAGACCGGGGCGTAGATGTCCGAGACGGACTTCGTGGACTCGACCTCGCCCACCGCGGTGCCCGCGGTGACCTCGGTGCCGACCTCCGGCAGGTCCACGTACACGACGTCACCCAGCGCATCCTGGGCGAAGTCGGTGATGCCCACGCGGACCGTGCCGGCGGCACCGGCCTCGGCGATCCACTCGTGCTCGGCGGAGTACTTCAGGCCTTCGGGGATGGAGCTCATGGAGTGCGCGTCCTTTGTGTGGTCGGGAGGGATGACGTCGTCTCGCAGACTACCGAGCGGCGCGTGATTCGCGCCACTGGCGTGCTCAGAGCACGCCGCGCATGCCGCGACGCACCGGCTTGGCGATGGCCAGCACGATCAGGCCCACGCCGAGGGTGACCGCACCGATCGTGCCGAAGTAGCCCACCTCGTTCTGCTCCGAGTAGGAGCCGGCCAGGGAGCCGGCCAGGGCCGTGCCCAGGGCGACGGACAGGTTGTACAGCGACACCATCATCACCGGGAAGCTGCGCGGGGCGACCTTGGTGGCCAGGGAGAGGCCCACCGGGGAGACGAGCAGCTCGCCCATGGTGCAGACGAAGAGGATCAGCGTCAGCCACAGCAGCGGCACGGCGGCGACGTCGGCCACCGGGATGAACAGCAGGAAGGCGATGCCGATCAGGACGATGCCGATGCCGAACTTCACCGGGGTGGCGGGCTGGCGGGTGCCCAGCTTGGTCCACAGCGCGGCGAACACCGGGGCGAACACGATGATGAAGATCGGGTTGATGGAGTTGACCCACTCCATGGGCATGAGCCAGCCGAACAGGTTCCGGTCGAGGCGGTGCTCGGAGTACAGCGCGATCACGGTGAACTGCTGCTGGAAGAGGGCGAAGAACACGGACGTGCCGATGAACAGCGGGATGAACGCCTTCACGCGCGAGCGCTCCTCCTCCGAGACCTTCGTCGAGGTCAGCAGGACCGCGAAGATCGCGATGGCCGCGACGGCGGCGAGCACGACGACGGCGTCGGAGAGGTTGTCCAGGGTGATGACGTCCGTGAGGAACAGGGCCACGACGACGGCGACCATCCCCAGGCCGATCAGGCCCCAGCGGCCGTACTGCGACCGCGGCAGCGGATCCGGGACCCGGTGCACGTCCGTGGGCAGGTTCTTGCGGGTCAGGGCGTACTGCGTCAGGCCGATGGCCATGCCGGCGGCGGCGAGGCCGAAGCCCACGTGGAAGCCCATCGTGTCGCGCGCCAGGCCGGTGAGCAGCGGGCCGAAGAGGGCGCCGATGTTCACGCCCATGTAGAAGATGGAGAAGCCGGCATCGCGCTTGGGGTCCTCGCGGGAGTACAGGGAGCCGACGAGGTTCGTGGCGTTGGCCTTGAGGCCGCCCGAACCGACGGCGACGAGCACGAGGCCCAGGGTCAGGCCCGGGACGCCCGGGACGAGGGCCAGCGCGATGTGGCCCAACATGATCCCGACGGCGCTGACGAACATGGTGCGCTCGGAACCGAGCAGGCGGTCGGCGACCCAGCCGCCGAGGATGCAGAACACGTACACCATGCCGCCGTAGGCGCCGACGATGCCCGTGGCCACGGCCGGGTCGATCCCGAGGCCGCCCTCCGCGGCGGTCCAGGACATGTAGTACACGAGCATCGCCTGCATGCCGTAGAAGGAGAAGCGCTCCCACAGCTCCACGGAGAACAGGTTCGCCAGCGGGCCGGGCTGGCCGAGGAACGGGCGGCCGCGCCAGTCGGGGGTGGCGTCGTCGGGACGGGTGGCCGTCGACGCCGCCACGCGGGCGGACGGCTCGACGTCGGGCACGCGGCCCGCGAGAGGATTCTGGGGATTTTCCACCGATCTACTGTCCTCCCCTGAGGGAGCCAGAGCAAACTCCCCGCCCGATGACGCCGATCACATCCGCGGCCCGGGCGGCGTACGTCCTAGAGTGGAGGCCGTGTCCGTCACCTCCGAGATCGCCCGTGCCCGCTCGCTCATCCGTGTGGTCCCCGACCATCCCAGCCCGGGCGTGGCCTTCCAGGACATCACGCCCCTGCTCGCCGACGCCCGCGCCCTGAGGGAGTGTGTTGAGGCCCTGGTGGCGCCGTTCGAGGGGCGGTTCGACCTCGTGGCCGGCCTCGAGGCCCGCGGGTTCCTGCTCGCCGGGGCGGCCGCCGTCCTGACAGGCACCGGCCTCGTGCCGCTGCGCAAGGCCGGGCGCCTCCCGGCGCCCGCAGCCCGCGCGGACTACACGCTGGAGTACGGGACCGCGAGCATCGAGGTCTCCGAGGACCTGCGGGCCGGGTCACGGGTGCTCCTGCTCGACGACGTCCTCGCCACGGGCGGCACCCTCGCCGCCGGCCGACGGCTCATCGAGGCACGGGGTGCGGAGGTGGTGGGCGCGGCCTGCCTGCTGGAACTCAGGGCCCTCGGCGGCCGGGCCGTCGTGCCGGACACGCACGTGCTGTTCGCAGCCTGAACCGCCCGCCCGACCGACGGGGAGTGGCGGCAAAGGTGGCCCGGCCCCGGGTACGACGAAGCCGGAGCCCTGCGCTGCAGGACTCCGGCCTCGTGAATGTGGTCGGGCTGCTGCGAAACTACTGCCAACAAGCGCGGAGAACCGCGGAACTGGCCGAGCTCCTGGCCACGGCACGCGAGTCGACGCGGAGCCCGGGCGACCGCCTGGGCTGACCCCGTTTCGTAGGTCCAGTCGTTATGAGAGTCGTCCTGTTGCCCGCGGTCGCGGGCAGGGAGACTGGTCAGATCATGACGAACAGCAGGAAGCGTCACACCCCCGAGCAGGTCGTCCGTAAGCTCGGGCAGGCCGACAGGATGCTCGCCGATGGTCAGGACGTCGCGGCGGTGTGCCGGGAGCTCGGGGTGTCCGAGCAGACGTACTACCGGTGGCGGAACCAGTACGGCGGCCTCAAGGCCGACGACGCAAAGCGCCTGAAGGAGCTGGAGAAGCAGAACG
>NZ_JAKRLB010000025.1:0-20491 GCF_022664405.1 Micrococcus luteus
GCTCGGCGTGAGGCGCTGGCCGTGTGGGTGAACCACTACAACTACCATCGGCCTCATACCTCCTGCGGGGACGCCCCTCCGGCCTCGTTGGCCCCGGCCCGAGTCAACAACGTCATGACCTCTTACACCTAGTCCGACGCCGCGGTGCCCCCGCCGTGCGAGGCTCAACCAAGCATTGTGGCCCACGGCACAGATCATTCCTGCGAATGCCGCTCCCGTTCACCATCTGTTCACCCCGGCCGAGCACTCGATTCACCTCTGGACCGTACGGTCGGGTGCGGTGCAGAACCGGGCCAGCCGGACGCTCTGCCCTCACCGTCGTCATCCGATTGAAAGAGGCTCTTCGTGAAGGCTCACCGCTTCGGCCGCTCCGCCGCCCTCCTGTCCGTGGCCGCCATCGCCCTGACCGCCTGCTCCTCCGCGGACAGCGGCAACGGCGGCTCCGATGCCTCCGGCTCCGCCGGCGGCGAGCAGGGCACCACCTCCGAGGTCCAGGGCAACCTGGTCGGCGCCGGCGCCTCCTCGCAGGAGGCGGCCATGACCGCCTGGACCCAGGGTGTCACCGAGACCGCTCCGAACCTGACCGTGCAGTACTCCCCGGACGGCTCCGGTGCCGGTCGTGAGAAGTTCCTCGCCGGCGCCACCTCCTTCGCCGGCTCCGACGCCGCCCTCAAGGAGGAGGAGGCTGAGTCCGCCAAGGAGAACTGCGGCGACGAGGGTGCGTTCCACGTGCCGGCCTACATCTCCCCGATCGCCGTGGCCTACAACCTGCCGGGCGTCGATGAGGTCAAGATGGACGCCGAGACCATCGCCAAGGTGTTCTCCGGCGAGATCAAGAACTGGAACGACGAGGCCATCGCCGCGCAGAACGAGGGCGTCGAGCTGCCCGACACCCCGATCACCGTCGTGCACCGTTCCGACGACTCGGGCACCACCGAGAACTTCACCGCCTACCTCACCGAGGCCGCCGGCGATGCCTGGTCCTACGACGAGGTCGAGACCTGGCCGTCCGACATCACCGCCGAGTCCGCCCAGGGCACCAAGGGTGTCGTGGGCCTGGCCTCCCAGACCGAGGGCGCCATCACCTACGCCGACGCCTCCGCCGTGGGCGAGCTGGGCACCGTGTCCGTGAAGGTCGGCGAGGAGTACGTGAAGTACTCCGCCGAGGCCGCGGCCGCGACCGTCGAGAAGTCCGAGGCCAAGGAGGACGGCTCGATCGAGCTCGACCGCGCCACCGACGAGTCCGGCGTGTACCCCGTCGTGTTGGTCTCCTACCACATCTACTGCAACCAGTACGAGTCGCAGGAGACCGTGGACCAGGTCAAGGCCTTCGCCGAGTACGTCGTGTCCGAGGACGGTCAGAAGACCGCCGAGGAGTCCGCGGGCAACGCCCCGATCTCCGAGGACACCCGCAAGAAGGCCATGGAGCGCATCGAGGCCATCTCGGTCAAGGGCTGATGTCGCTTCTTGTCGGCTGACCCACCGCCGCTTCGGCCGCCGGGCCCCACGGGCCCGGCGGCTGAAGCCGCGTCAGGGCTCTCGTTCGTCGCGGCCCGTCCATCACCACGCACGTCGATCTGAGGGAAGGCACTGTGTCCTCAACCACCAACGAGGCGGCACCGAAGCCGTCCAGCCTGCGCGGCCCCCGCCGCGGAGCCGCCGGAGACAAGCTCCTCTCCGGCGGGGCCCTTGCGGCCGCCGTCCTGATCCTGCTCGTGCTCGCCTTCGTGGCGGTCTTCCTCCTGACGGAGGCATGGCCTGCCCTGCAGCCGGGTGCGGAGCTCGTGTCCGCGGACTCCTTCTTCCAGTACGTGTGGCCGCTCATGGCCGGCACCGTGATGGTGTCGATCATCGCTCTGCTCATCGCCACCCCGGTCGCGATCGGTGTCGCCCTGTTCATCTCGCACTATGCGCCCCCGCGCATCGCGCAGTCGGTGGGCTTCGTGATCGATCTGCTGGCCGCGATCCCCTCCGTGGTCTACGGCGTGTGGGGCTGGCTGACGCTCGCTCCGCTGATGGTGCCGATCTACGGCTGGCTCAACGAGAACCTGGGCTTCATCCCGTTCTTCGGCGGCTCGGCCACCACCACGGGCCGTACCCTGCTGACCTCGGGCGTCGTGCTGGCCGTGATGGTCCTGCCGATCATCACCGCGCTCTGCCGTGAGATCTTCACCCAGACCCCGAAGCTCCACGAGGAGGCCGCGCTCGGCCTCGGCGCCACGCGCTGGGAGATGATCAAGATGACCGTGTTCCCGTTCGCCCGGGCCGGCATCGTCTCCTCGATCATGCTCGGCCTCGGCCGCGCGCTCGGCGAGACCATGGCGGTCACCATGGTGCTCTCCGGCGGCGTCTTCTCCTGGTCGCTCGTGGAGTCCGGCAGGAACCAGACGATCCCGTCGGAGATCGCGCTCAACTTCCCCGAGGCGTTCAACATGCGCCTGCACGAGCTGATCGCTGCCGGTCTCATGCTCTTCATCATCACCCTGGCGGTGAACATGATCGCCCGCGCGATCGTGAACAAGCACAAGGAATTCTCGGGAGCCAACTGACATGAGCACTGTCTCGACTTCTCCCCGGGCCACCGAGGACAGCGTGACGCCGCGGCGTCACTCCCTGACCGAGGGTCAGAAGCCCGGCTGGACCTGGATGGCCGTCGCAGCTGCCGCGGCCGTCGTCGCCGCCGGCCTGACCGTGCTGCTCAGCGGCGCCTTCAACGTCGTCGGTTTCGTGATCATCGCCGCCATCCTCTACATCGCGGGGCTCTACGTGGCCACCCGCGTGATGGAGAACCGGCGCCGCGCCGCAGACGGCCTGTGCCGCAACCTCGTGTGGCTGGCGTTCCTCGTGGCCCTGGTGCCGCTGGTCTCCGTGCTGTGGTCGGTCCTCTCCGCCGGTCTGCCGACCCTGATCGCCAACCCGCAGATCATGGCGTACGACATGAAGGGCATCACCGGCATCGACGACTCGGCGTGGGTGGAGGACGGCAAGCCCGCCGGCGGGCTCGCGGGCGGTTTCGGCCACGCCCTGATCGGCACCGTCGTGATCACGATCATCGCGACCCTGATCTCCGTGCCGATCGGCATGCTCACCTCCATCTACCTGGTGGAGTACAGCCGCGGCGGCTGGTTCTCCCGCGCCATCGTGTTCTTCGTGGACGTCATGACCGGCATCCCCTCGATCGTGGCCGGCCTCTTCGCCTACGCCGCGATCACGTGGGTCCTGACCCTGGTCACCGGCAGCAAGTCCACCGCACTGCAGTCCGTGCAGATGGGTCTCACGGCCGCGATCGCGCTCTCGGTGCTCATGATCCCCGTGGTCGTCCGATCCACGGAGGAGATGCTCCGTGTGGTGCCCAACGAGCTGCGCGAGGGCGCCTACGCCCTCGGCGTGCGCAAGTGGCAGACCATCGCCAAGGTGGTCCTGCCCACCGCGATCTCCGGCATCGCCTCCGGCGTCACCCTGGCCATCGCCCGCGTGGCCGGCGAGACCGCGCCGATCCTCGTGACGGCCGGCTTCGCCACCAGCATCAACTGGAACCCGTTCGACAACTGGATGACCGCGCTGCCGGTGTACATCTACCGCCAGCTGGTCGCCCCGACCTCGCCCACGGCGGCGGACCCCTCGACCGCCCGCGCCTGGGCAGCCGCCCTGCTGCTCGTGACCATCGTCATGCTGCTCAACCTGGCGGCACGGTTCATCGCCAAGGCGTTCGCCCCCAAGAAGGGCCGATGAGGTCCGGCCGCCCGGAATCCCCCGGGCGGCCGGCCCCGACCCCGTCGCACCCCCCCAGAGACTTCCACGAAGGAACAGAACCACTCATGTCCAAGCGCATCCAGGCCATCGACGTCGATGTCTTCTACGGCAAGTTCAAGGCCGTCGAGGGCGTCAACATCGACATCGCCCCCCGCTCCGTCACCGCCTTCATCGGCCCCTCCGGCTGCGGCAAGACCACTTTCCTGCGCAGCATCAACCGCATGCACGAGGTGCTCCCCGGCGCCACCGTGGACGGCCAGCTCCTGCTCGACGGCGAGGACATCTACGGGCCCGGTGTGGACCCGGTCCGCGTCCGTTCCCAGATCGGCATGGTCTTCCAGCGCCCGAACCCGTTCCCCACGATGTCCATCCGGGACAACGTGCTGGCCGGCTACAAGCTCAACGGCACCCGCCTGAACAAGTCCCGTGCGGACGAGCTCGTGGAGAAGTCCCTGCGCGGCGCCAACCTGTGGAACGAGGTCAAGGACCGCCTCGACAAGCCCGGCTCCGGCCTCTCCGGCGGTCAGCAGCAGCGTCTGTGCATCGCCCGCTCCATCGCGGTGCAGCCCGACGTGATCCTCATGGACGAGCCCTGCTCCGCGCTCGACCCGATCTCCACCCTCGCCGTCGAGGACCTGATCAACGAGCTCAAGGAGGAGTACACGGTCATCATCGTCACGCACAACATGCAGCAGGCCGCGCGCGTGGCGGACAAGACCGCGTTCTTCAACATCCAGGGCGTCGGCAAGCCCGGCAAGCTGATCGAGTACGACGACACCGACGTCATCTTCAACAACCCCTCGAGCCAGCAGACCGAGGACTACGTCTCCGGCCGTTTCGGCTGAGCCGCCCCGCGCTCCGTCCCCGACCCCGTCCGGCCGCACGCCGGGCGGGGTCGCGGCGTCTGCGGGGCCGGGCGTCGTCGTCGGGCGCGGCCTCAGGCCAGCGGGAGGAGGGCCAGCGTGCCGAGGAGGCCGAGGAGGGCGCAGGCCACCGGCGTGAGCAGCCACCAGCCGACCACGCGCAGCACGGTGGGCCAGCGCACGGACGCGTAGGTCTGCGTCTGGCCGGCGCCCACGATGGCCGCCGTCGCCGTGTGGGTGGAGGACAGGGGCAGGTGGAACACCAGGGATCCGACGAACAGCAGGCCCGCGGGGATGACGGCGGCCACGGACGCCCGCAGGGGGTCGAGGCGCACGAGACGCTCGGTGAGGGTCCAGGCGATCCGCCAGGCGCCGCCCAGCGTGCCGAGCCCGACCGCGAGGGCGAACAGGAACGCGCCCCCCACGAACTCGGCCGTCAGGGCGTCCGGCGCCAGGACGGACCCGGACCCCACCAGCACGGCGGCCCACAGCACCCCCATGCGCTGACCGGCCTGCAGGCCGTGGCCCATGGCCATGGCGCTGGCGGAGATGCCCAACGCGACGCGGGCCCGGTGCTGGACGTTGACCGTGGTGCCGCGGGTGGCGAGCCGCGTGGCGGGCGCGGTGAGCAGGCGGGCGAGCGCCCACGCGATCAGGGGCGAGAGCAGCAGGCTGAGCAGCACCTCGGCGCGGACGAGGTCGAAGATGGTGTGGGCGACGTCGATGTCCAGACTCAGGCGCACGGCGAGGTGGCTGCCCGCCAGCGCGGAGATCAGCGCGTGCGTGCTGGAGCCGGGCAGGCGCCGCCACCACAGCAGCAGACCCCACACGAGGGTCACCACGCAGGACACGCCCACGGCCAGGGGGCCGATCTCGCTGCGCACCGCGGGCGAGGTGAAGTAGTGCACGCTCAGCGTGATGAGCCCGATGCCCAGCAGCGCGCCCACGGTGTTGACCGCTCCGGTCAGGAGGAGGGCCCCGCGCGGTGTCAGCGCCCGGTACCGGACAGGCAGCGCCGCGGCGTTGGGGGCGTCGCGGAAACCCATCAGCGCGCCGACGGCGCACAGCAGCACGAGGACGACGGCGAGCCCCGCGGTCACGGCGCCTCCACCGGCTCAGGACTCACGGACGAGCACCATGCCCAGGTCCATGTTCACGCGGGAGAGGGCCTCGAGCGCCGCGTGCAGCGCCCAGGCGACCTCGCGCTGGCGGTTGTAGTCGCGCTGCAGCAGGTCCATGCCGAGGTCGGCGAGCCACTCGACCATGATCCGCTCCGTGCGGCGGGAGGCGCGCAGCAGCTGCATCCACGTGGCCTCCAGGGCGTCGAGGTCGCGCATCTCGGCGGCGCCGCGGGCGAGCAGCTCGGCCTGCCGCCCCACGGTCTCCAGGACGTCGAGGGCGTGCGTCGGCAGCTCCTCGAGGTCGGCCCGCTGGATCAGCACGCCCGCCGACACGACGCGCCGGGTGGTCGCGTGCACGCCGCTGGCCAGCCGGTAGAGGTCCTGACGGGGCAGCGGAGTCACGTAGGCGCTGCGCAGCGCGGTGAGGAAGGCCATGAGGGTGGCGCTCGAGGACGAGTCGAGCTCCTCGAGCTCACGGGCGGCACGGTCCGCCTCGGGTCCGCGGGTCCCCGCGACCTGGGCCACCAGATGCACGGACCGGTGCAGGGCCTCGGCGAGGTCCGCCATGTGGCGCAGCGCCGGGGTGTCGCGCGTGACGAGCCAGGGCATGCGGGGGGACATGGGCAGCGGTCGCTCTCTCGTCGACGGGTGGCGAAGGGGTCGACGACGACGCCGGACCGGGAACGCCTCTCGGCGGAAGGCCGCTCGCAGCGGCTATGTGTTGGAGCCCGGGGTTACCAGCGGCCCGGCGCCGTCCCCATCAGTCTAGCGATCCGTCCCGAAACGCTCGACCCGCCGCCTCCAGGGCGTCGGCGGTGCTGACCAGGCGCGCGGCCCGGCGGGTGAGGGCGGCGGCGCGGTCCGGGGCGGCGGCCTCGGAGCCCTCGGCGTGCTCGACCTGGCCCAGAGCCACGACGCGGGCGTAGGCCGCGGCGCGCTCGAACGCGACGTCGATCTCGGAGCGGTAGGCGCCCGTGAGGATCGTGTCCGTGAGGCGGCGCAGCTCGGCCGGCCCCGGCGGCTCGACGGCGCCCGCCACGACGCGCGAGGCGTAGGCGGCATGCCCGGCGCGGTACCAGGCGGCCCAGCGCTCGCCGTCGCGGGTCGTCGCCTCCTGGAGCGCGTACAGGCGCCACAGGGCGCCGGCGAGCGAGACGGGCGGGGCGTCCGCCCACAGCTCGGCGAGCGTCTCGACGCCCAGCTCGCGGACCAGCCCGACCAGCCGCTCGACGATGGCCGGGTCCTCCTCCGCGCGGCCGCCGGCCACGAGGGCGTGGGCCAGGCGCGAGGCCGCCGCGGCCACTTCCTGCGGGTCTTCGCCGCCGGCGAAGTGCGTGAGCTCCTGCGGTTCCGAGAGGCGGGGCCGGTGGGGGCGCAGCACGCCCGAGGCGCTCGAGCTGGCGCCGCGGCCGGCGGGCAGGCGGTGACGTGCCATGGGCGGGCTCCCTTCGAGGGCGCATCGGGGTGGGGATGTGGTCGCCGGAGGCGGCGGCCCCGTCCACGGTAGTGCCCCGGACGCCTGGGCTACCATCGGAGGGCACCCGTGAGGGTCGCCGTCGTCGGCCGCGCGCCGTCGTCGTCGGCCGCGGGTGGGGGCCTTTAGCTCAGCTGGCAGAGCATCGGACTTTTAATCCGCCGGTCGCGGGTTCGATCCCCGCAGGGCCCACCGGAAAACGGCCCCTGACTAGGCATGACGCCCGGTCAGGGGCCGTTCTGGTGAGGGTCTGGTGGCCACGATCCACCCTTTACCCACCCGATTCACTCCGTCGATTGGCTGGCCTCGTCGGCATCCGATGGCACGACTTTGTGAGCGACGTACCCGGCCACGCCAGCCCCCTCCAGCGTTCTTGTCGCCAGATTCCATAGCCAGTTCACGAGTGATGGGTCGGGGGCGGTCATGGCGACCGGCAGTGCAACGGCGAACCATGCGATGGTGACCGCCGCGAATATTCCCAGGCGGAGGGCCTCGGGTGATAGGGAGGAGTCCCCCTCAGGCGGAACACTGGCTATGACCAAATTAGCCGCGGCGGAGAGGTCATCACTGCTCGAACCGGCCTGGTTCAACTCGCGGGCGAGGTCGGGCCTGCTGGCGATTTCCTGTCCCACGGCCGCAAGGGCTGAGAGGTCCAAACGCCCTACCAGGATATGAGTCTTTGCCTGAAACTGTGCGAGCACCTCTGCGGCATTGCCCAGCGTCGGCGCGAGTTGCTGATTCAGTTGGGCAGTGACCTCCGCCATGGATGCGAGGCTGGGCGCGAGTTGCTGATTCAGTTGGGCGGTGACCTCCGCCATGGATGCGAGGCTGGGCGCGAGTTGCTGATTCACCTGCGCCATAACTTCAGTCAATTGAACGGTCAGTTTAGGGCTCAGGGATGGCATTGCCGTCGCAAGTGATTTACCCAATGTGGCCGTGGCTTTCAACATTGAATCTTGTAATGGATCAAGCGCCTTGCGCAGTCTTTCCGCCTGCTCAGGTGAGAGTCGGAAATCATCATCATCGGGGGAAAAACCCGTTGTAGTCATGATTGCTCCTCGTCATAGGTCTCCCAGAACCCGGCCAGCGCCGCCGTCATGTCCGCCGCCTCCGGTGCCTTGGCCCGGTAGTGCGTCCGCGTCACAGCCTCCCCGGAGTGGCCCAGGTACGCCGACGCTGCGGCCAGGCCCTCCGCGTCCGCCAGCCGCGTGGCAACCGTCTTGCGGAACGTGTGCGGGGTGACCCACTCGAATCCGATAGCCTCCCGCGCCGTCCGCCACTGCTTCCGGTAGTTCGACGGGTCCCGGACAGTCCCCGTGGACGACGGGAACACCATCGGGGACACCAGGTCCAGGTCCATGGACCGTTCCCACCGGCCGCGGAGCATGTCCGCCGTGTGCGCGTCCACGGTGTAAGTCTGGACGGACCCGGCCGACTTGGGATGATCCTGGCGCACCGCGCCCCCGCGGCCCGCCACGACGACGGCACCCGTGATGGCCACCTTCCGGGCGTCCAAGTCCACGTCCTGCCACCGCAGGGCCAGCGCCTCCGAGATACGGCACCCCGTCGCCAACATGACGTCCACGACGTCCAGCAGATCGTCCGGCCGCCGACGCCTCCCGTTCACCGGTGGCTCCGACTGCTAGGCCGCCAACTTCCGCCGCAGGACCCGGACGTCCGCCGGCGACAGGGCGCGCACCTCCTTCCGTGGGACGGAGATGGGGGACACCTCTCGGAGTGGGTTCCCCTGGATGGCGTCATGCCGGGCAGCCAGACCGAGGACGCCGGACATGACCGTCCGCGCCACCTTGGCCGAGGGTGCCCCGTGGTCCCGCGCGATGCCGCGGAGGAACGCCTCCATCCGGGACGTGGTGCATTCCCTCACCCGGAGTTCCCCGACGCCGCCGCGGGCCTTGCAGACGTGCAGGTCCACGGTGATCCGGTACCGCTTCACGGTGTTGGCCGCCCGGCCGCGGGCCTCCACCTCTGCCAGCCATAGGCGGGCGACGTCGCGGACGCGGGTGTCCGGGGTGACCTCGCCGGCGGGCGGGGCTGTGCGGGCGCGGAGGCGGGCCTCCAGGGCGCGCCGGGCGCGCTCCTTGGAGGACGCCCGGGCCTCCACCTTGCGCGTCACCCCGTCCACGTCCCGGACCTTGGCCATAGCGCGGAATACCCCGGGGGCCACCTCCTTGGGGTCACTGATGCGTCCCCAGGTGCCCACAGCCAACGGCGGGCGCGGCATGGTCAGCCCTCCCCGTCTGTGGCGTCGCCCTCGCCCAGGTCCAGAACCTCGTTGAGGGGCCGAAGGGATGCGGGTTCCGGGTGGTCCATGTACCGAACGGCACGGGCATGGACCATCTGAACGACGGGGGTAAGTGGGTGCCTGTCGTCCGCGACCTCCGCGCGGTCCCGCCCGGACAGGGCGCGCCTGGCCTCATCCACCAACCACGTCATGGTCTGCACCCGGGTATTGAACTCCCCCTGGAGGCGGTATAGGCCACGCACGGCCGCGGCGGCCCGCTCCAGGTCCGCCCCTCCGGTGAAGTTGTCCTCACCCGCGTGAATCATCTGATCCACGGTGACGTTGAGGGCCGCCGCGATCCCCTGGGCCTCCCCGAGTCTCACCGGCCGCTCTCCCTTCTCGATCCGGGAAATCGTCGTCTGGTGGAAACCCTTCCACCCCAACTCCGTCATGCGTCGGGCCATCTCCCCTTGTGACCACTCGCTCTCCTCTCGGAGGCGCTTCATGGCGGCCACGAAGCGAGCCTCCGTCTCCGCGCCGGGTGGTTCTGGTGTGTTCGTCATGCCTCCAAGGTGCCACAAATCGTGGTTGACCGTAAAGCACTAGGCGTGGTTACATGGTTTCGTGTTTACAACGGTAGAACACCACGTTGGACCCATTGAGAGGACCGCACCCATGAACACCACCCCCGTCACTGTCACGACGCCGCGCCCCGTCACCCACCTGTCCCCCCAGGACCTTGCCGCCCGCGTGGGCGTCCCGGTCGCCACCGTCTACAACTGGCGATCCACCGGCTACGGCCCCCGCGGGTTCCGCGTCGGGAAGTACCTCCGGTACCGCCTGGCCGACGTGGAGGCATGGGAGGACGCCCAGGTGGCTGCCGAGGACGACCGATGAGCGCCCCCGACCGCTACTGCCTGGACCCCGCCGTCCTAGACGTGGAGGCCCGCACCCCGGCCGCCGGCGCTCGCCTCCCGTCCGGATGGGTCCGCGCAGCCACAGCAGCCGCCCGCACCATGGGGGAGCCGTTCACCCCGGCCCGCCTCCGCGCCGCGCTCCCGGAGCCGGTTCACCCGGCCCACTTCGGGGCCGTCGTCCGTCACCTCCACGCGGCCCGTGTGATCCGTCCTGCGGGCTTGGCCCTGGAGCGGTCCCCGGACGGGTCCGCGCGCCCTGTCCGCGTCTGGGAGGCCGTCCCCGTGGGGGCCGAGGACCCTGCGGAGGACACCGCCGCTCCCGCCGCATGAGCGGCACACCCACCACCCGCATCACAGGCCTGGAAGGAGGGCACCCATGGGCGCGAGCAACGTCATAGCCGCCTATACCTACTGGCGCGGCCGCCTCTCGCACCGGGACCTCCACGCGCTCGTGTTCATGGCCGTGACCGCCCTCGATTCTGACCGCCCGCCGGTCTACTACGGCGGGTGGGAGGCCGTGGCCCGGGCGCTAGGCCTGGACCTGGAGGGCAACCGCGCCTCTGCCAAGCGGACCACCGTGAAGGCCTTGACCGCGCTCACCGAGGCCGGGGCCATCACCTCCAGCGGTACGGCCCGCGCCGGAATCCGTGCGGAATACGCCCTGAACCTCGCGCCTGGGACCACCTACGTCCCGTCCGGCCGAGGGCGGAACGTCACCTGGACGGCGCGGCCCGCGACTGCCAGGGGGACCGCCATGGACCCCCAGGTAGGGACCGTGGTGGACCCCCAGAGGGGGACCGTCGTGGACCCCCTCCAGGGGGACCGTGGTGGACCTAGGAGGGGGACCGCCGTGGACCCCCCTAAGAGAACCCAGGAACCACACGGAGGAACACGGGAGGAACCACCAGAGGAACCACCCATCACCTCCCAGCCCAACTCCGGTACGCGCGTGCGCGAGTCCGACGCCATGAATGACGACAGGACCCCCTCCAAGGCAGAACAGGAGGCCCGCCTCCTGGCATGGGCCGCCGAGCACTACACCGAGGACCCCGACGCCCTCACCGCCTGACCCTCCCCGCACGACCGCCGCCCCACCTACCACGCACCCCGTGGCCCCGATCCATCCGCCTCTACGCCTGGAGGCCCAGCACCTAGGAACTGACCATGGTCACCACCGCCACCAGACACCACCGCCGCATCCCTGCGGGGACCCTCCGCACCGCAGCCCCGTTCTTCGCTGTCCTGGCCGCCCGCCACGGCATCCCCGCCCCCGATGCCCCCACGCCAGCCAGAACGCCCGCAACGGCCTCGAGCGCGGCGCAGGACGCCCGCCCGACGCTGGACCGCCTCCCCAGCCTGGAGGACCGCCGGTGATCCGCACGCACCCCGCCGAGGACCAGCACGCCAGCGGCCGCTACCTGGACACCGCAGCCAGAAATGCCGAGGACTTGGCAGCCGTCGCCGACGCCGCGGCCAAAGACGCCGAAGCCATGGCCCGCATCGTCGCGGACATCGTGGCGCAGCACGCCGAGGACTTGGCCGGCATCACCGCCACCACGGCCGACGACTCCCAGGCCCACACCTGACCACGCCCACCCTGTTCCACCGCGAGGAGCACACCATGAGCACCACCACCACCCACCCGGCACAACCCACCCCCGCCGACCTCCGCACCATGCTGGCCGTCAACGTCGCCGCCCTGGCCGCCCGCCTGAACCTCGCCGAGGCCGACTGGGAGGACCGCGCATGAGCCGCCAGCCCGCCTCTGTGCCCCTGACCAGTGCCCTTGACGCGGCACCGTTCGGGCGTGAAATGCGCGCACTCCGCCGCGGCGCGGGTCTTACCCAGGCCCAGGCCGCGGACCGGATGGGGGTCTCCCTCCGCTGGCTCAAGTACCTGGAGGCGGGCACCCGGACGCCCCGCTTGCAAGACGTCGGCCGCGTGGCCGTCATGGACCCGCTCACGGGCCGCATGGCCGCCAGTGTCCTCCAGGCCCTCACTCCGGCCGGGAAGATCACCCCGTCTGGCCCGCGGCTATCTCTCGCGCACCTGGCCCGCCTCGCCGGCTGGCCAGTGGAGCCCATGGACCCATCCGTATCCGCTGCCCTCACTCCGGAGGCTCTGGCTGTCGTGGCCGACGTCCTGGATGCCGCGCACGCCCTCCTGGACCAGGCGGACCCGCACATGGAGGACCTGGACGCCTTGGCCGCCACCCGCAACGTCTCCGCCGTGGTTCGCCGCCTGGATCACGTCTACGCCGCTCTCGCTGCCGAGGACGCCCGGTGACTGCGCCGAGCCCCAGTGAACGGGCACCCCCGCGCGGCCCCGTCCCTGCTCCTCACCCCTACTCGAAAGGACCCGCCGGCATGACAACCACACAGACCATCACCGCCAACCTGACCGCAGTCCGTCACGCCTACTACGCGGCCGTGCAGACGGCCCGCACCTACCAGGACCCGGACCTCACCCCGGAGGCCCTGACCCGCCAGCGCCAGGACCGCGAGGCCGCCGCCCGTGCGGCCTACGCCCAGGCCCTCCGCCCGATCCGTGACGACTACGAACGGGCGGCCCGCCTGAACGCCATGGCCTTGGCCAAGGTCCCTGGCCCCACCGGCTCCACCGCCGACGTCTGGCGGCGCGTGGAGATGCGCCTGGGCGCGGGGGCTACCCTGGACCAGATCGTGGCCACCGCCGACGTCCCAACCCTCCAGGCGGTCCGTGAGTGGGCACCCACCTACCTGGCCGTGAACGGCGGGGACCCGGCCGCCACCCCCGCGCTGGGGGACCGCCTGGAGCGCGCCACCCTGGCCCGCTACGCCGCGATCACCGAGGACACGGACATGGCCGCCGCCCTGGCCGAGGCCCCCACGCTGGCCGGCCTCGCCGTGACCCTGGACGATGCCGAGGCAGAGGCCCAGGGCATCCCGGGGGCCGGAGGCCTGAACGGTGCTGTGGCCGCTGCCTTGGCCGTCCAGGCCGCCGGGTCCACCACCGTGGACCCCGACACCACCGCCTGACCGACCTACCGGCCACCTGCGGCCCCGTTGCCCCTCACCGGGCGGCGGGGCCGCCGTCGTCCTGGGGCTGATAGCCGTGGACCTAGGAAACTCCGAACAGCGACGGGAGGACGCTTAGGACACCGCCCGAGGAACTCAGGATGAGGCCCCAACTTGTCAGACGCTGGGCCTTGCGCTGAATGTCCGCGCCCTGGCCCGGCTCCATCTCGTTGTGAAATGTCGCGGTGCCATCCCCGTTGTCCTCGAAGTAGACCGGCGGGGCCGCTCTTAGGCCGAGCACACCGAGCACGAGGCCGCCCACGATGAGGAGGATGCTAAGAATCAGTAGCCACATGCGATGAGTATGGGGGCTGGCCGTTGCCGGGTCTGCGGCGGGTCAGCGGTGACGGTTCGGCCCCCACTCGGCCTTGGCCCGGGAGTCTCCATGGGCGGGCGTGTAGGTGCACGTGCGGGTGTAGGACTGGGGGGCCATGCTCTGCGCGTCTCTACTTCCAGTCGGCTGGGTGCTGTAGTCCGCTGTGGCGTTGTAGACGGTCACGGGAGGGTGGCCTGGCGCGTATCCCTCTAGGAATGGCCCCTGGAACTTGACGTCCAGCAATGCGAACTGGCCTGGGCGGCCCGCGCTGTTCCGCTCCTGAGCGCGTAGGAGGTCCATGCACGTAGCCCGGGCGGCCTGTTCCACGGCCGCGGGGGCAGGGGTGGGAGTCGCGGAGGTAGGGGCGGCGGAGCGTGGCCCCGCGTCATCGCCCCCGCACCCGGAGAGGGACAGGGCGGCCAACCAGGCAAGGGCGGTGAGCGTGGCGGAGCGCGGGCGCGTCGTCATACGGGGAGTCTCCCATGGTGCCGCCGAACACCTGTGAACAGCCCACCCTTTACCCACCCTAAACGTCCGGAAACAACGTGTTCCGACAGGGCCAACAGCGGAGGGCGGGGCCGCGGAATCCGCGGAATCATGCGGGGCACGGGACCCCGTGCGTACTGTCCAGGACCAGACCTCGAGAATCCGCCGGTCGCGGGTTCGATCCCCGCAGGGCCCACCGGAAAGCGGCCCCTGACCAGGCATGACGCCCGGTCGGGGGTCCTCCCTAGGATGGAGCCATGAGCCCCACGCCCGCACCAGTCACCGAGACGATCAGCTCCGGCCACAGCGTGGTGTGGTCGCGCCCGCCGGCGGAGCGCGCGGGCACGGACCTGGTGCTCGTGTTCCACGGCTACGGCTCCAACGAGGTCCGCGCGGCGCGCCGCCACTTCCCGATGCTCCCGGAGCGGTGCACCGGCCTGGCGGTGCGCGGCGGCTTCGAGATCGACGAGACGGCGTCCGAAGGCCCGGGCGACCCCGGCGCGCACGGCTGGTTCCTGCTCGACCTGCTGCTGCAGTCCGACTTCGCCCAGGTGCTCGCCGCCGCCCACCGCGTGTTCGACGTGCTCTCCGCCGAGGAGGTCGTGGCGGCCGGCTTCCGCACGGTCTCGGTGCTCGGCTTCTCCCAGGGCATGGCCATGGCGACGACGGTCCTGCGTCTGCGCCCCGAGGCGTTCACCTGCGGTGTGGGCCTGAGCGGCTTCGCCGTCGACAACGAGCTGCTGGCCATGCTCGACTCCCCGGCCGAGGGACCGGGCCCGCGCCCGTTCTTCTGGGGCCGGGACGCCGAGGATCCCGTGATCCATCCGGACGCCGTCGCCCACACCCGCGCGTGGGCCGAGGAGCACACCCGCCTGACCGTGCGCACCTACCCCGGGATCTTGCACGGGACCGGCCCCGACGAGGTCCGTGACGTGCGCATCTTCCTCGAGCACTCCCTGCGCGCGGCGACGCCCGGGTCCTGACCGCGGGGGTCGCGCGCCGATACTGTGGCGCGCATGGCAAAGAACTCGACGATCGGCCGGTACGCGTCCGGGAAGGTGAAGGACTTCGGGCTGAAGTCGGCACTCGATGAGAACGGCGAGCCCACGGAGGGCTTCGAGAAGGCCCTCTCCACGGTGTTGGCGGTCCAGCGCCCCCTGGTCCTGAAGAACATCCAGCGCATGGCGGCGAAGCACCCGGGGGAGAGCCCGGAGCGTCTCGCCGAGCGGCTCGGGCAGCAGTACCTGACCACCGTCACGGGGGCCGGTGCCGCCGTGGGCGGCACCGCGATCGTCCCGGGCATCGGCACCGTGGCCGCGCTCGGCCTGTCCGGTGTCGCGGTCGCCGGCTTCATGGAGGCCACCGCCCTCTACGCGCAGTCCCTCGCCGAGCTGCACGGCATCACCACGCAGGACCCGCAGCGCGCCCAGGCCCTCGTCATGGGCCTCATGCTCGGCGACGACGCCAAGGAGCTGCTCCGCGAGGCCGCCGCCAAGGCCGGCCGTCCCTACGACCCGCAGTCCAGCCTCAACGCGCTCGCGGGCACCGCATCGGGCACCGGCATCAGCGCGTTCGTGGTGGATCGCCTCAAGAGGACGTTCATGCGCAAGATGCGCCTGCGGCAGGGTGCCGGCTTCGTGGGCCGCGCCGTGCCGTTCGGCGTGGGCGCCGTGATCGGCGGCGTGGGCAACCGCGCCATGGGCAAGGCCGTGATGGAGAACGCCGCGGAGCTCTTCAGCCCCCTGCCGATGGTGATCCCCGGCGAGATCCGCGAGGGCGCCGCACAGGGGCGCGCCGAGGGGGAGTCGGCGGGCGCCAAGGACGACGGCGGCGTCTTCGGCGCGATCCGTCGCGCCCTGCCCGGCGGCAAGGACGAGAAGGACGACAGGCAGAAGAAGGGCAAGCCCGCCGCCTGACGGCCCCGCCCCCGCGCGTCCGTCGCCCCCGCCCCCGCGCTTTCGAACGTGAGAGAGGCCCTATCTCACGTTCGAAAGCGCCCATTCGCCCCATGTCACGTTCGAAAGTGCGGGGCAGCGGGTCCGTCTCAGAGGAACAGTGTCGCCACCCCGTGGATCGCCAGGCCCGCGAGCGCGCCGACGACCGAGCCGTTGATGCGGATGAACTGCAGATCCTTGCCCACGAACAGCTCGAGGGTGCGCGCGGTCTGCTCGCCGTCCCAGCGGGCGACCGTCTCCTCGATCACCCCGGTGAGCGCCGGGCCGTAGGAGCTCAGCGCATACGCCGCGGCGCGGCGGGCGTGGCCGTCCACGCGGTCGCGCAGCTCGGGGTCCTCCTGCAGGCGGGCGCCGAGGTCGCGCAGGGCGGCCACGAGCGCGCGATGCAGGTCGGAGGACGGGTCCTCGAGCGCGTCCAGGAGCAAGTCCCGCAGGGAGACCCGGGCCCGCCCGGCCCACGCACGCAGCCGTTCGTCCGCGAACAGGTTCCGCTTGAACCGCTCCACCGAGGCGCGGGTGGCGGGCTCGTTCCGCATCTCGTCGGCGAGGCGGTCGAGCCAGTCGTCGACGGCGCGGCGGGCCTCGTGCTGCCGGTCGCGGCGGATGCCGGCGAGATACTTGAGGGTCTCGGCGTGCAGTCTCTCGGCGAGGAGGCGGTCCACGAGGTCCGGGCTCCACTCGGGGGAGCGACGGCGCACCGTCTCGACGAACAGCTCGGGGTGGGCGGCCACCCAGTCCCCGGTGTGGGCGACCACGAGGTCCACCACGCGCTCGTGGTGCCGTCCGGCCACCACGTCCTCCAGCACGCCCGCGAGCGTGGGGGACCAGTCCGGGGCCACCATGTGGCGTTCCATCAGCTGGCGCAGCAGCTCCTGGACGGCGTCGTCGTCGGCCGCGGCCATGGCGCCCCGGGCCGCCGTCGCGATCTCCCGGGCGGTGCGGGCCGCGTTCTCCTCACGGCGCAGCCAGCCGCCGGCGGCCTCGGCCACCTTCAGTCCGTCGACCTTCTCGTGGGCGACCTCCGAGTCCAGGAAGTTCTCCTGCACGAACTCGGTCAGCGCGGCGCCGAGCTGGTCCTTCTTCCGCGGGATCAGGGCGGTGTGCGGCACGGGCACACCCATCGGGTGGCGGAACAGCGCCGTGACCGCGAACCAGTCCGCCAGTGCGCCGACCATGCCGCCCTCCGCGGCGGCGCGCACGTAGCCCCACACCGGGTGGGTGTCCTGCAACGGGAACGCGACCACGAACACCACGGCCAGCAGGATGAGCAGCCCCAGGGCGACGGCCTTCATGCGCCGCAGGCCCGCCGCGCGTTCGAGGGCACCGGCGCTGAGCAGCTGCTGGGCGGGGTCGGGGGAGAAGGACACGGGAGGCTCCTGATCGCGTGCACCGAATGGTCCCCACCAGTTAACCAGCCGGGCACCCTGCGGTGACGTGGTCGGCACACGCGCTCCCTAGCCTGGCGGCGTGCCCGCCCTCGTGATCGCCCACCGCGGTGCCTCCGCCGCCTTCCCCGAGCACACCCGCGCCGCCATGCTCCACGCCCTCGCCGTGGGCGCGGACGGTCTCGAATGCGACGTCCAGCTCACGCGGGACCGTGAGGTCGTCTGCTGGCACGACCCCACCGTGGATCGCACCTCGGACGGGCACGGCGCGGTCGCGGACCACACGCTGGATCGTCTGCGCGGCCTCGACGTCGTCTCGTGGCACGCCCGGCGTCCGGGGGCCGAGCCCGCCACGACGACGGCGCCGCCCGCCGCGTACGGCGGCGCGGGGGAACAGGTGCTCACCCTGGCCGACCTCCTGGCGATCGCGACGGCCGCGGACCGGCCGCTGCGACTGGCCGTGGAGCTCAAGCACCCCTCCCCGTTCGGGCATGAGCTCGAGGAGCGGGTGCTGCGGGAGCTGCTGCGGGCCGGCTGGGACCCGGAGACCGGCCGGGTGGGTCAGGTGCAGGTGTCCCTCATGAGCTTCCACCCGGACGCGCTGCGCCACGTGGCTCCGCTGGCCGGCACGGACCCCCTCTGCCCCCTGATGGACCTCATGCCGACGGAGCTGCCGACCCGGCTCGCGCGGGGGCCGCTGAGCCGGGCGGCGGTGCGTGCGGCGGCGCGTCAGTCGCTGGCGGGGTCCGAGGCGCTCGTCTGGCGCGGCCGGGCCGGGATGGCGGGGCCCTCCGTGGCCTACGTGCGGGAGCACCTGGCGGACGTGAAGGCGTGGCTGGCGGCGGGGCGGCGGCTGCGGGTGTGGACCGTCGACGAGCGCGAGGACGCCGATTTCCTCCTCGCCCAGGGGGTGCAGGAGCTCACCACCAACCGTCCGGAGGACGTGCTGCGCTGGGTCCGCGAGCGGGCCGCCGCGCGTCGGGAGCGGGTGCCCACCGGGGCCTGAGGGCGCCGTGCCGCACGCGCAGACGCGGCCTGCGTTGCGTTCCTGCCCGCGCTTGTGGCTATAGTCACGTCCAGGAGCGTGCCCGAGGTCACACCCGACGGCGCGGTCCCCTCGCACCCGCGTCTCGGCTGAGACCTCTCCCGGAGGAGCCCCCATGGCCACCCGTCTGCGTCACCGACTCCTGTCCGCCGCCGCGCTCACCGCGGCCGGCGCCCTGCTCGTCACCGGCTGCGCCCAGAGCCAGCGCGACGGCGGCGGCTCCGGCGGCTCGGGCGGGGGCGACGCCGCCCAAGTGGACGGCTCGTTCATCTTCGCCGCCTCCTCCGACCCGAAGACCCTGGACCCGGCCTTCGCCTCCGACGGCGAGACCTTCCGGGTCTCCCGTCAGATCTTCGAGGGCCTCGTGGGCACGAAGCCGGGCACCGCGGACCCCGCGCCGCTGCTGGCCGAGTCCTGGGAGTCCTCGGAGGACGGCCTGACCCACACGTTCCAGCTGAAGGAGGGCGTGACCTTCCACGACGGCGAGCCGTTCAACGGGGAGGCCGTGTGCGCCAACTTCGACCGCTGGTACAACTTCACGGGCATCCAGCAGTCGGAGACCCTCTCGTACTACTACGGCAAGCTGTTCCGCGGCTTCGCGGACAAGCCCGAGGACGCCGTCTACCAGGAGTGCGAGGCCACCGGCGAGCACGAGGTGAAGATCACGCTGGCGCAGCCGTTCGCGGGCTTCATCTCCTCCCTGTCCCTGCCGGCCTTCGCCATGCAGTCGCCGAAGGCGCTCGAGGAGTACAAGGCGGACGAGGTCGGCGGCACCGCCGAGTCGCCCCAGATGTCCGAGTACGCCCGGGCACACCCCACCGGCACCGGCCCCTACAAGTTCGAGTCCTGGAGCGTGGGCGAGGACGTCAAGCTCACCGCCAACGAGGACTACTGGGGCGAGGGCGGCGAGGTCACGGACATCACCTTCCGCGTGATCGACGACCCGGTGGCCCGCCGTCAGGCGCTCGAGGCCGGGGACATCGACGGCTACGACCTCGTGGCCCCCGCGGACACCGCGGCCCTGTCCGAGGCCGGCTTCACCGTGGTGGCCCGCGACCCGTTCACCATCCTCTACCTGGGCCTGAACCAGGAGAAGGAGGAGCTCCAGGACGTCAGGGTGCGCCAGGCGATCGCCCACGCGATCGACAAGGACGCCCTCATCGCGCAGACCCTCCCCGAGGGCACGGAGCCCGCCACCCAGTTCATCCCGAAGTCCGTGAACGGGTACAGCGAGGACGTCACCACGTACGAGCACGACCCCGCCAAGGCCAAGGCGCTGCTCGCCGAGGCCGGCTACCCGGACGGCTTCACGATCGACTTCAACTACCCCACCGGCGTCTCGCGCCCGTACATGCCGACCCCCGAGCAGGCGTTCTCCAACCTCTCGAGCCAGCTGGCCGAGGTGGGCATCACGGTGAACGCGAAGCCGGCCAAGTGGAGCCCGGACTACCTCGACCAGGTGCAGGGCACCTCGGACCACGGCATCCACCTGCTCGGCTGGACCGGTGACTACAACGACACGGACAACTTCGTGGGCGTGTTCTTCGGCCAGGAGAAGCCCGAGTTCGGCTTCACCGACGAGGAGCTGTTCTCCGCCCTCGCGGAGGCCCGCCAGATCCCGACGCTCGAGGAGCAGACGCCGAAGTACCAGGAGATCAACGAGCAGATCTCCGAGATCGTCCCGGCGGTCCCGCTCGCCCACCCGGCCCCGTCGCTGGCCTTCGACAAGCGCGTGGCCTCCTACCCGGCGAGCCCGGTCAACGACGAGGTCTTCAACGAGATCGACCTGACCGAGTGAGCCCGGCGGGCCGGGGACGACCCGCCCCACCGGCGACGACGGCGCCGCGGCGGATGCCCCAGGGCGCCACCGAGTTCCGC
>NZ_JAKRLB010000025.1:20501-34405 GCF_022664405.1 Micrococcus luteus
CCCAGGGCTGAGCCCCCCTGCTTCGACGGGCCGTCCCGTGCGCCCGCCGCCGGCCCGCCCGCCACCGCCCGTCCCTCGCACCGACCGGCCCGGCCCCCGCGCCGGCATGGAGGCCCCTCGTGCTCAGACTCATCGGCAAGCGCCTGCTGCTGCTGATCCCCACCCTGTTCGGACTGTCCGTCCTGCTGTTCGTGTGGGTCCGCAGCCTGCCCGGCGGCCCCGCCACCGCCCTGCTCGGCGATCGCGCCACCCCCGAGGCCGTGGCCCGGGTGAACGCGGCGTACGGCTTCGACAAGCCCCTGCTCGAGCAGTACGTCACCTACATGGGGCGGCTGCTGCGCGGCGACTTCGGCACCTCGATCATGACGAATCGGTCTGTGGTCGAGGAGTTCGCGGACCGCTTCCCGGCCACGCTGGAGCTCTCGATCTTCGCGATCGTGTTCGCGGTGGTCATCGGCATCCCGCTCGGCTACTGGGCCGCCCGCCATGTGGGCCGGTGGCAGGACGACGTCGCCGTCGTGCTGTCCCTGATCGGCGTGGTGGTGCCCGTGTTCTTCCTGGCGTTCATCCTCAAGTGGGTGTTCGCGGTGAAGCTGGGCTGGCTGCCCACGGACGGCCGGCAGGACCCGCGGATCGACGCCACCCACTACACGAACTTCTACGTGTGGGACGGCATCATCACCGCCGAGTGGGACGCGGCCCTGAACGCGCTGACCCACCTGGTGCTGCCCGGCATCGCGCTGGGCACCATCCCGCTGGCGATCATCGCGCGCATCACCCGCGCCTCCGTGCTGGACGTGCAGGACGCGGACTTCGTGCGCACGGCTCGCGCCAAGGGACTGGCCCCGCGCCTGATCCGGGACCGCTTCATCATGCGCAACGCCCTGCTGCCGGTGAGCACCACGCTCGGCCTGCAGCTGGGCCTGCTGATCTCCGGGGCGGTGCTCACCGAGACGGTGTTCGCGTTCAACGGGATCGGCCGGTTCCTCGCGCAGGCGATCTTCCAGCTCGACTTCCCGGTGCTGCAGGGCTTCATCATCTTCATCGCCTTGCTCTACTCGCTGATCAACCTGGTCGTGGACGTCTCCTACGGCCTCATCGACCCGAGGGTGCGTGTCTCATGAGCGTGAACCTGCCCCCCAGCCCCGGCGGCGGACCCACCGAGCACGCCGTCGAGCACGCGCTGGCGCCCGTCGAGGCCGGGGCCACCCAGGAGACCACCGAGGCCGCCGCGGACGCCCGCGGCACCTCCGTGTGGGGCGCCGCCCTCCAGCGGCTGCGCCGCAACCCGGCGGCGATCGCCGGCGCCGTGATCGTGCTGATCTTCGTGCTCGTGGCCGTCCTCGCCCCGGTGCTGGCCCCGTACGCGGGCACGGCCACACCCGGCATGCGCGAGATTCGCCCCACCCACGTGCCCGGCCCCGGCGAGGTGGCCGGCTACCCGCTGGGCCTGGACCGCTTCGGCGGGGACGTGCTCTCCAAGCTGATCTGGGGCGCGCAGGCCTCGCTGCTCATCGGGGTCATCTCGACGGCGTTCGGCCTGGCCGGCGGCATGCTGCTCGGCCTGCTGGCCGGCACGTTCGGCGGCTGGGTGGACTCCGTGGTGATGCGCGTCGTGGACATCCTGCTCTCGGTGCCGAACCTGCTGCTGGCGGTGTCCATCGCGGCGATCCTCGGGCAGACCCCGTTCGCGGTGATGATCGCGATCGGGGTGGCGCAGGTGCCCGTGTTCGCGCGGCTGCTGCGTTCCTCGATGCTCACGCAGAAGGGGTCGGACTACGTGCTCGCGGCGCAGACCCTCGGCCTCTCGCGCGGGCGGATCACGATGTCCCACGTGCTGCCGAACTCGCTGGGCCCCGTGATCGTGCAGGCCACGCTCACGCTGGCCACGGCCGTGATCGACGCGGCCGCCCTGTCCTTCCTCGGCCTCGGCGGCGGCCGCCCCGAGACCGCCGAGTGGGGCCGCATGCTCACCTACGCGCAGGCCGAGCTGGGCATCAACCCGTGGCTCGCGTTCCTGCCCGGCCTGTGCATCGCCATCACCGCGCTCGGCTTCACCCTGCTGGGCGAGTCCCTGCGCGAGGCCCTCGACCCGACCTCCCGGAGGCGCTGACCATGGACCCCAAGCACGACGACGGCGCGCCCGGCCCCGGTGCGACGCCCGCGGTCCCCGCGGTCGGCGCCCCGCTGCTGGAGATCCGCGACCTGGACGTGGAGTTCACCACCCAGCAGGGCACCGTGCAGGCCGTGGAGGGCGCGTCCCTCACGCTCCCGGCCGGGGGCACGCTGGCGATCGTGGGCGAGTCCGGCTCGGGCAAGTCCACCACCGCGATGGCCGCGATCGGCCTGCTGCCCGGCAACGGCCGGGTCACGGCAGGCTCCGTCCGCTTCGCGGGCGAGGAGCTCGTGGGCCTGCCCGAGTCGCGGATGCGCGGCATCCGCGGCCGCCGGATCGGGCTGGTGCCGCAGGACCCGATGTCCAACCTCAACCCCGTGACCCGGGTGGGTCAGCAGATCGGGGAGACCCTGCTGACCCACGGCATGGCGACGAAGAAGGACGTGGCCGGCAAGGTCGTGGAGGTCATGGAGCGCGCCGGCATCCCCGAGCCGGCGCGGCGGGCCAAGCAGTACCCACACGAGCTCTCCGGCGGCCTGCGCCAGCGCGTGCTGATCGCCATCGGCCTGGCGTGCCGTCCGCAGCTGCTGATCGCGGACGAGCCGACGTCGGCCCTGGACGTGACCGTGCAGCAGGTGATCCTCGACCAGATCGGCGAGATGACCCGGGAGCTGGGCAGCTCGGTGCTGCTGATCACCCATGACCTCGGTCTCGCGGCGGAGCGCGCCCAGCAGCTCGTGGTGATGCACCGCGGGCGCGTGGTGGAGTCCGGCGACGCGCGGGCCATCCTCGAGGACCCGCAGCACGCGTACACCCGGTCCCTCGTGGCCGCGGCGCCGTCCGTGGCGGCGGCCCGGCTGCTGCCGGAGGCGTTCGACCCCGCGCCGGCGGCGCTGAAGGAGGACGACACGGCGGCGCTGTCCACCGTGGCCCTGGCCAAGAAGGACCTCACGCCGCTCGTGGAGATCCGCGACCTGACGAAGGTCTACCCGGTGCGCGGGCACGAGGACTTCACGGCCGCCAAGGACGTGTCCCTGAAGATCCCGCGCGGGAAGACCGTCTCGATCGTAGGCGAGTCCGGCTCCGGCAAGACGACGACGGCGCGCATGCTGTTGAAGCTGATCGAGCCGACGTCGGGGCGAATCAGCTTCGAGGACAAGGACGTGCTCAGCCTCAAGGGCGAGGACCTCAAGGACTTCCGCCAGCGGGTGCAGGCCGTGTTCCAGGACCCGTTCTCCTCCCTGAACCCCTCGTTCACGGTGGGCCGCATCATCGAGGAGCCGCTGCAGACGTACCGGCGCGGCACCGCGAAGGAGCGCCGGGCCCGCGTGCTGGAGCTCATGGAGCAGGTGGCCCTGCCCTCGCATTTCCACCGCCGGTACCCGGCCGAGCTCTCCGGCGGCCAGCGTCAGCGCGTGGCGATCGCCCGCGCGCTCGCGCTGA
The DNA here is from genome assembly GCF_022664405.1 of Micrococcus luteus. NCBI lineage: Bacteria > Bacillati > Actinomycetota > Actinomycetes > Micrococcales > Micrococcaceae > Micrococcus > Micrococcus luteus. The sequence continues at coordinate 24,061 of NZ_JAKRLB010000025.1, forward strand.
ACCCGGAGCTGATCGTGTGCGACGAGCCCGTGTCCGCGCTGGACGTGCTGGTGCAGGACCAGATCCTCACGCTGCTGCGGCGCCTGCAGGAGGAGCTGGGGCTGAGCTACCTGTTCATCTCGCACGACCTCGCGGTGGTGCGCCTCATCTCGGACTACGTGTGCGTGATGAAGGACGGCGAGGTGGTGGAGGCGGCCAGCTCGGAGGAGGTCTTCACCAACCCCCGGCACCCGTACACCCGCCGCCTGCTCGCCTCGATCCCGGGCAACGAGCTGGGCATCGCCGTCGAGGCGGACGGCACCCACGTCTGAGCGCTGACCGGGCCGGACGGTCGGGTGCAGAAGCGCCCCGTTCGTGTCGACCGAGCCGCAGCGACATCACCGCCGGGCGGACCGGCGGTGATGTCGCTGGGCGTCGGTCGGACGGTCGGGCGCGGTGCTCAGCGGGCGAGCTCCCACGTCAAGCGGGCGATCGCCTGCTCCTCGTCCGTGGGGACCACGAGCACCGGGATCGCCGACTCCGGCGCGGAGATCGTGTGGGGCCCGGCCACGCGGGCGCGGTTGGCCTCGGCCTCGTAGGCCACCCCGAGCGCCTCGAGCCGGTCGAGCACGCGCGCCCGGAACGGAGCCGAGTTCTCGCCGATCCCGGCGGTGAACACGATCGCCTGCGCCCCGCCCACGGCCACGTGGTAGCCGCCCACGTACTTGGCCAGCCGGTAGGAGGCCACGTCCAGGGCGTTGCGGGCGCGGCCGTCCCCGGAGGCGGCGTTCTCCAGCACCTGGCGCATGTCCGCCTCCCCGGCCAGGCCCAGCAGGCCGGAGCGCCTGTTCATGAGGGTGTCCAGCTCCTCGGCGTCATAGCCGTGGTTCCGCATGAGGTGGGTGACCACGGAGGGGTCCAGGTCGCCGGAGCGGGTGCCCATCACCAGGCCGGCCAGCGGGGTGTAGCCCATGGAGGTGTCCACGGAGACGCCGTCGCGGATGGCGGTGGCGGAGGCGCCGTTGCCCAGGTGCAGCACCACGGCCCGGAACTCCCCCCGCGGGATGCCCAGATGCTCCGCGGCGAGGCCGGTGACGAGGTCGTGGCTCGTGCCGTGGAAGCCGTAGCGGCGGATGCCGTGCTCCGTGTAGACCTCGTCCGGCAGGGCGTACTGCCAGGCCTCGCGGGGCATGGTCTGGTGGAACGAGGTGTCGAACACGACCACCTGGGGCATGTCCGGCCAGCGCTCGGCCATGGCGCGCAGCCCCTGGGCGGCGGCGTGGTTGTGCAGCGGGGCCAGCGGGGCGAGGCGCTCGATCGCGCGGATCACCTCGTTGGTCACCCGGGCCGGGGCGGTGAACCGCTCGCCGCCGTGGACCACGCGGTGGCCGGCGGCGTCGATGGTGCGCCCGCCGGTCGCCTCGGCCAGCTCGGCCTCCACCTGCTCGAGGGCGGCGGCGTGGTCCGGCACGCCGGAGCCGGGGACGCCGATGCGCTCCACCAGGCCCTGGGCGAGGACGGGCACCGGGGCGTCCGTGCCGTCGTCGGCCAGCTCACGGAGCTGGTACTTCAGGGACGACGAGCCGGAGTTGATGACAAGGACGAGCACGGGGGACTCCTTCCGGGGCGTCAGCCCTGGGCCTGGGCCTGGATGGCGGTGATGGCGACGGTGTTGACGATGTCCTCCACGGTGGTGCCGCGGGAGAGGTCGTTGACGGGCTTGTTCAGGCCCTGCAGCACGGGCCCGACGGCGACCGCCCCGGAGGACTGCTGGACGGCCTTGTAGGTGTTGTTGCCGGTGTTCAGGTCCGGGAACACGAACACGGTGGCCTGGCCGGCCACCTCGGAGCCGGGCATCTTCGAGGCCGCGACGGAGGCGTTGACGGCGGCGTCGTACTGCAGCGGGCCCTCCACCTTCAGCTCGGGGGCGCGCTCCCTCACGAGCTCCGTGGCGGCGCGGACCTTGTCCACGGACTGCCCGGAGCCGGAGGCGCCCGTGGAGTAGGAGAGCATGGCGACGCGCGGGTCCACCCCGAACTGGGCGGCGGTGGCCGCGGACGCCACGGCGATGTCCGCGAGCTGCTGCGCGTCCGGGTCCGGGTTCACGGCGCAGTCGCCGTACACGAGGGCGCGGTCCGGCAGCAGCATGAAGAACACCGAGGAGACGATCGAGACGCCCGGCTTCGTCTTCACGAACTCCAGCGCGGGGCGGATGGTGTTGGCGGTGGTGTGGGCGGCGCCGGAGACCATGCCGTCCACGTCGCCCAGGTGGACCATCATCGTGCCGAAGTAGGCGCCCTCCTGCATGACCTCGCGGGCGCGCTCGGCGTCCACGCCCTTGTGGACGCGCAGCCGGGCGTACTCCTGCGCGTAGCGCTCCAGGTCCGGGGAGTCGGCGGGGTCCACGAGCTCGATCCCGGTCAGGTCCACGCCCTCGCGGGAGGCCAGCTCCCGCACGGCGGCGGCCGGGCCGAGCACCACGAGGTCGCAGACGTCGCGGCGCTGGAGGATCTCGGCGGCGCGCAGCACGCGGGCATCCTCGCCCTCGGGCAGCACGATCCGGCGGCGGTCCGCGCGGGCGCGGGAGATCAGCTCGTGCAGGAAGCGCAGAGGGGTGACGACGTCGGTGCGTGGCAGGTCGAAGCGGGCCAGCAGCTCGTCCCCGTCCACGCGCTGGTGCCAGGTGCCCAGGGCGGCGGCGGTCTTGCGGGGCTGGGCGCTGGAGAGCTCGGAGCGCACCCGGGAGACCTTCGCGGCGGTGGTGAACGTGTCGTCGTGGGTGACGAACACGGGGAAGGCCGCGCCCAGGTAGAGCCGCTGGAGCTGGCGGTTCGGGAGGATGCCGTTGGTGAGGATCATGCCGGAGGGGGTGGGGAAGTCCGGGGTCAGCGAGGAGGCCACGGTGGCCAGGATCGCGTCGGAGCGGTCGCCGGAGACGATCACGAGCGCGCCCTCGCGCAGGACCTCGAGGAAGTTGCCGCCCTCCATGGAGACGGCCTTGACCTCGGCGACGTCGCGGTCCAGCGTCTCCTGCCCGGCCATCTGCTCGAGCCCGAGCGCGTCCGCCACCTCGGCCACCGAGGGGTGCGCGAGCTCGGTCAGCTCGGGCAGCACGTACACGGGCCAGGCGTGGCGGCCGGGGCGCACGGCCGCGCCGACGGCGTCGAGGTCACGGGGGTCCGCGCGGTTGACCATGACGGCCAGCAGCTCGACGCCGGCGTCGTCGAGGGTGCGCCGGGCCAGGTCCACGACGTCGGCCGCCTGCTCGGGTGTCAGGTCCGCGCCGGAGACCACGGCGACCACGGGGGTGCCGAGGTTGCGGGCGAGCTGGGCGTTGAGGTCGAGGTCGGCGGCCGGGTCCGGGCTGATCAGGTCGGTGCCCTCCACCACCACGACGCCGCCCGCCGCCCGCATGGCGTCGTACTGCTCCACGCAGCGCTGCTGGACCTCGTCGCCGCGGCCCTCGGCCATGAGGGTGCGGGCCTCGGCCGCGGTGAGGCCGCCGCGGGCCTGCTCCGGGGAGAGGCCGTACTGCTCGCGCATCAGCAGCACCATGGGGTCGGTCTCCACGTCGTCGCCGGGCACCACGGGGCGGAAGTAGCCCACCGTGCCGGAGCGCCGGTACAGCGAGTCGGCCAGGCCCAGGCTGACGAGGGACTTGCCGGCGCCGGTGGACGTGGTGGAGACGAAGATTCCCTGGGGCATGGCGGACCTTCCGGTGGAGGACGGGGCTCGTCGTTCACGGTACCGAGGCCGCGGCGTCGGGGCCCGTCCCGGCCGACGCGGATCGACGTGAGTGAGGCGTGTCTCTCACGCGCGTGACACACATGACTGCACTCGCCCCGTCAAGCATCAAGGACCCTCCCATGGCAACGAGAGCCGACCGCGGCCGCCCCGTGCACAACCCCGACATCATCGGGTTCACGGACGCCGAGCTCAACGAGACCCCCATCCGGCCGAAGTGGAACTCGCTGGGACCCGGCATCGTGGCGGCCGCCACGGGCGTGGGCGCCGCGGACCTCGTGGCCACCCTCACCGCCGGCTCCCGCTACGGCTACATGCTCCTGTGGGCCGTGATCCTGGGCGTGATCTTCAAGATCGTGCTCGTGGAGGGCGTGGGCCGCTGGTACCTGTCCACCGGTAAGACGATCTTCCAGGGCTGGCGCACCCTCGGGGCCTGGACGTCCTGGTACTTCGGCCCGTACATCCTCATCTGGGGCATCGTGTACGGGGCGACGGCGATGTCCTCCACCGCCCTGCCGCTCGCGGCGCTGTTCCCCGGTGTGGACAGCAAGGTGTTCGCGATCGCCGCGGGCCTGATCGGCCTGGGACTGGTCTGGCTGGACAAGTACCGGCTCATCGAGTGGCTCATGACGGTGCTGATCGGCGTCATGTTCGTGACGGTGCTGCTCTCCGCGGCGCTGACGGCCCCGAACCTGGGCGAGATCCTCGCCGGTCTCGTGCCGCGCCTGCCCTCCGGCGATCCCCAGGCCATGTTCTACGTGCTCGGCCTGGCCGGCGGCGTCGGCGGCACCATCACGCTCGCGGCCTACGGCTACTGGCTGCGCGACAAGGGCTGGAACGTCCCGAAGTACCTGAAGGTCATGCGGTTCGACAATGCGACCTCGTACATCCTCACGGGCATCTTCGTGATCGCCACCATGGTCATGGGCGTGGAGCTGCTGCACTCGGCGGGGCTGGCGATCTCCTCGGGCGACAAGGGCCTGCTCGACGTCGGCAACGTGCTGGCCGAGCGCTACGGCCAGGCGTACTCCGTGGTGTTCCTGGTGGGCTTCTTCGCCGCGTCCTTCTCCTCGCTTCTGGGCGTGTGGCACGGCGTCTCCCTGATGTTCGCGGACTTCTGGACGAACTTCCGCCGGCCCGCGGACGAGCTCGACCAGGACGACGCCCCCTCGCTGGCCTCGAAGCCGGGCCGCTTCTTCCTGCTGTGGCTGACCTTCCCGCCGATGACCCTGCTGTTCCTGGATCGCCCGATCTTCCTGATCCTGCTCTACGGCACGCTCGGCGCCTTGTTCATGCCGTTCCTGGCCGTGACGCTGCTGTTCCTGAACAACAAGAAGGAGGTGCCGGCCCAGTTCCGCAACGGCTGGATCCGCAACACGCTGCTGGGCCTGACCGCGGCCGTGTTCGTGGCGATCGGCGTGAACGAGCTGATCAAGGCCCTGCAGCCGGTGCTCGGGGGGTGAGCCGGCGGCGGGGGCGGGGCACACTGGTGCCATGATCGTCGCCTTCTCCGTCGCCCCCTCCGGCCAACCCGCCGACGCCGAGCACCTGCCCGGCGACGCGGACACCGCGTCCGTGCACCGGGCGGTGGCGGCCGCCGTCGCCGTGGTGCGCGCCTCCGGCCTGCCGCACCGCACCTCCTCGATGTTCACCGAGATCGAGGGGGAGTGGGACGAGGTGATGGAGGTCGTGCGCGCCGCCGTGGACGCCGTGTCCCCGTACGGCTCCCGCGTCTCGCTCGTGCTGAAGGCGGACATCCGCCCCGGCCGCACCGGCGAGCTGGACGGCAAGCTCGAGCGCCTCGAGTCGGCCCTCGCCGAGGACGAGGGGCGGCGCGCCGCCCCAGCCCCGCGCGACGGCGACGCCGGGTGACCCCCCTCCCCGCTGCCCCCCCGGACGCTTTCGTTCGAGAAACGGCGGCGTGTCGAGGCGCTTTCGTTCGAGACATGGCCGCCGCGCCGGCGGCCCAGAGGAGCAGCCCGTGCCTGAGTCTGTGACCGTGCGCCCCGCCGCCCCCGGGGACGTCGAGGCGCTGCTGCGCGTCAAGGCGCGGTCGTGGCGGGAGGCCTACGGCGCGCTCCTGCCGTCCGCGTACCTGGACGCGATCGAGGACCGGATCCCAGAGGACGTGCCCGTGTGGACCGCGCTGATCGGATCGGACCGTGACCTCTGGGTCGCCGACGACGGCGGCCGGCTGCTCGGCGTGGCGCTCGCGGGCCCGCCTCGCTCGGCGGCGGAGACGGGCCGGACGGGCGCAGACGACGCGGCCGCATCGCCCGCCGACCTGCCCGATGTGGAGCTCATGGTGCTCTACGTCCTGGCCGAGGCGTACGGGACCGGCCTGGGAGCGCGCCTGCTGGACGCCGTCGTCGGGGAGCGTCCCGCGATGCTGCGCGTCCTCGCCGAGAATCCGCGGGCCGTGGCGTTCTACGCCAAGCACGGGTTCGCGGCAGTGGGGGCGCCGGAGCCGATGACCGGCCCGTGGGCCGGCCTGCACGAGCAGCTGATGGTGCGCCGTCGCCCGCACGACGGCGGTGCGGCGTGAGTCGCCGGTCATCGGCGCGCCGGGGCCGGGCCGCGGGCGGATCCGCCGGCCCCGCCGGGATCGAGCCGGGCGTCCACGCGATCACCCACGGCACCGCCGAGATCCGCGAGGACGCCTTCGAGCCGGACGCGTTCATCCTCTACGTCAACGGCGTCGAGTCCTCGCCGCTGGACCCCGAGCGCCCCGAACGCATGGCCTTCGAGTACATGCGCTGGGCCGCCGCGGCCGTCCGGGCGCACTGGCCGGAGCCCACGCCGCTGCGGGCCCTGCACCTGGGCGGCGCGGGCTGCGCGCTCGCCCGCTGGGTGGACCACGCGTACCCGGGCTCCCACCAGACCGCGGTGGAGATCGACGCCGGCCTGGCCGCCCTCGCCCGCGAGCGCTTCGGCCTGCCCCGCGCCCCGGCCCTGCGCATCCGCGTGGCAGACGCCGCCGAGGTCCTGGCCACGGCCCACCCGGCCAGCCGCGACCTGATCATCCGCGACGTCTTCGCCCCGGACCCCACGGACCTGACCGGTGCCCGCCACATCACCCCGCCGGGCCTCACCGGCCTGGACGCGGCCCGCGCCGCCGCGCGGGTCCTCGCCCCGGGCGGGCTGTACGTGCTCAACGTGGGCGGCGGGCCGGACCTGACGTCGGTGCGGGCGGACGTGGCCGCCGTCGTCGCCGCGTTCGAGCACGTCGAGGTGATCGCGGATCCGCCCATGCTCAAGGGGCGGCGCCGCGGCAACGTCATCGTGGCGGCCTCGGACGCCCCCGTGGCCCGCCCCGCCGCGGACGCCCCGCCCGGCTCCGACCCCCGCGACCGCCTGGCCCGTGCCCTGCGCATGGACGCCTTCCCGGCCCGGCTCGCGGAGGATCCACGCGGCTTCCCCGCGGGCGTCGCGCCCGGGATCACGGGACTCGTCCCGGGCCCCGAGGCGTAGACTGGAGGCACTCGGCCGGGTCCGCCCGGGGCCCGTCGAGTCCGACTCGAGGAGGTCGCCATGTCCGCCCAGACCCAGCCCGCCGCCACCCGCCGTGAGGACGCACCGCTCGGCGTCCTGGTGGGTGTGGACGGCTCCGACCAGTCCGTCTCCGCCGCCCGCTGGGCCCAGCGCGAGGCCGGCCTGCGCGGCGAGCCGCTGACCCTCGTCACCGCCTACTCGATCCCCGCGTACTGGGGTTACGGCGCGGACGCCGGCGGCGCCGTCCTGGACGACTCCCGTCTCCGCGAGGGCGTGCAGGCCCTCCTGGAGGAGGTCGCCGGCAAGCTCGACGCCGACGGGGTGCGTCCGGAGCTGCGTGTGGAGATCGGGGACGCGGCCGGCGTCCTCGTGGAGCTCTCCGCCGAGGCCTCCCTGCTCGTCTCGGGCGCGCGCGGCCGCGGCGGCTTCATGGGCCGCCTGCTCGGCTCGGTGGCCGCCGCGCTGCCCGGCCACGCGCACTGCCCGGTCGCCATCATCCCCGCCGGGGTCGAGGCCAGCCGCGCGGGGGACAGGACCGCCGTCGTGGTGGGCGTCGACGGTTCCGAGCAGGGCCGTGCCGCCGCTCTCGAGGCCGCTGAGGAGGCCCGCCTCCGCCAGGCCCCGCTGAAGCTCGTGTGCGCCGTCCCGCCCCTGGGCGCGAACGCCGCATGGCTGGCCGTCAGCCTGGACGAGGAGGCCCGCGAGCGGGAGCTGCGCGAGCGCCTCGACGCCGGCGCCGCGTGGATCAGCTCCGAGTTCCCCGGCCTCGAGGTCCTCACCGAGCTCGTGGACGGCACCCCCGTGGACGTGATGGTGGACCAGACCGCCACCGCCCGCCTCACCGTGGTGGGCACGCGCGGTCTGGGCGGCTTCGCCGGTGCGATCGTCGGCTCCACGAGCCGCGGCGTCGCGGACCACGCGAAGGGCCCGGTGCTCGTCGTCCCGTTCCGCGAGGACGTCCGCCTCAGCCGCCGCGCCTCGTTCGGCCCGGTCCAGGACCAGCCGGAGTCCTGATCGTCGCTCAGCCCCAGCCGAGCTCGTGGAGCCGCTCCTCGGAGATGCCGAAGAAATGCCCCACCTCGTGCATGACGGTGACGGTGATCTCGTCCTCGAGCTCGGCGCGGGAGGTGCAGTGGCGGGTGAGCGGGCCGCGGAACACCACGATCCGGTCCGGCATCTGCCACGCGAACTCGGCGCGCTCGGTCAGCGGCACGCCCTCGTAGAGGCCGAACAGCTCGGTGGCCGGGTCCTCCCAGCGCTGCGGCTCGTACTCGTCCTCCACCACCACGACGACGTTCGTCAGCAGCCGGGCCAGCTCGTCCGGGATGCGGGTGAGGGCCGCGGAGACGGCGTCGTCGAACTCCTGCTCGCTCATCCACGTGGCGGCGGGCTGCTCGGGCGACGGGCGGTGGTCCACGGCGGCTCCTGGGGGTGCGGGGCTCCGCGGTGCGGAGGGCGGCCGGCCGGCGGCCGGACTTGCCGGAGGGTGTGCGGCCACCATAGACTCCCAGGGTCCACCTCGGGAATCTCGACATCGGACCTGCCCCTATCGTCTAGAGGCCTAGGACACCGCCCTTTCACGGCGGCGACACGGGTTCGAATCCCGTTGGGGGTACGCAGAACGGCCGCCCTCGGCAGCCGGAACGGCACGTGGAGCGTGGATTTGCACGACGCTCGGAGGCTCTGCTAGAGTTTCCACTCGTTGCGAAAGCGGCGAGAACAACAGAACATGGCCCTGTAGCGCAGTTGGTTAGCGCGCCGCCCTGTCACGGCGGAGGTCGCGGGTTCAAGTCCCGTCAGGGTCGCTCGGATCGTCCGATCACCGGCATTCGGAAACGGAGTCCGGTGACGCATGGTCCTGGTGACGAAGGTCGCCGGGCTCTGTAGCTCAGTTGGTAGAGCGTACGACTGAAAATCGTAAGGTCACCGGATCGACGCCGGTCGGAGCCACCACTTCGAGAAGGCCCCCCGCAGACGCGGGGGGCCTTCGTCGTCCGGGGCGACGGGCCGCTGACAGGGGGAGACGCGGTGGGCACACTGGGTCGATGCCCGATTCCTCCTCCGCCCGCGCGACCGGTGGCGAGACCGCGCTCGTGGTGATCGACGTCCAGCACAGCTACTTCGAGCATCCCGCGCTGGCCGCCCATCAGTCCGAGCTGACGGCGGCGGTCGTGGAACTGCTCCGGGCCGCGCACGAGGCCGGCCGTCCCGTCTTCCTGGTGCGGACCGAGCACGCGCGGGACCGCTCCACGTGGACGTTGAACATGCTGGCCGACGGCGAGGGCTTCGCCTTCCCGGGCACCCGGCAGGCGGCTCTGCTCGACGGGGTCGCGGCGGCCGCCCCGGACGCCGTCGAGGTCGTGAAGACCCGGGACTCCGCCTTCCACGGCACGGGACTGGCGGCCGAGCTGCGGGGCCGCGGGGTGGATCGGCTCCTGCTGTGCGGCGTCTCCACCCACAGCTGCATCGCCGAGACCGCCACGGCCGCGTTCGCCCTCGACTTCCACGCCGCGATCGCGACGGACGCGATCGCCTCCGAAGAGCCGGCGCTGGCCGCGGCGATGCTCGACTTCCTCCGCGACGAGATGCGTCAGCCGCTTCTCGGGCAGGACGAGGCACTCACCCTCCTGCGCACCGGCCTCGTCCCCGACCGGGGCTGAGGGGCGTTCACAGGATCTCGACGTCGCCCTCGTCCGCACGCGTGCGGTCCTGGGCGTCCTCCTCGATGTGCATGGCGGCGGACTCCGCATTGCGCAGGGAGTCCGGGGCACGTCCCTCCCCGGCCCGGTGCTGCGGGTCGTCCGAGCCGCCGCGCACGGGCTGGCCGTCGCGGCCGTCCTCCGGCTCGGGGTCGCCGGCGGCGTTGGGATCGGCGAGCAGGTCCGTCTCGAGCTCTCGTTCGTCCTCGCGGTCCTCGAAGGGGACGTCGGTCATGGTGCGGTCCTTCCTCTCGCGGGCGGGCCCGTCCGGCGCCGCCGTCGTCGTGGTGCCCCACACCCTAGTTGTTGTGGGTCATGAGGTTCTTGGCACGAGGGCCGGGCTGAGATGAGACGAGCGGGCCTCTCCCGCAGGATGGAAGTTCCTCAACAACCCACCTGCCCGAAAAGACCCACTCATGACTCACGCTAAC